>JBCCRZ010000712.1:0-3274 GCA_039200855.1 Cyanobacteria bacterium P01_D01_bin.44
CCCCGGTGCCAACCCCATGCACGGTCGCGATACCCAAGGTGCGATCGCAGCCTGTGAGTCTGTGGCCCAACTACCCTACCAGCATGCCCAGGATGGGATCTCCTACACGTTCTCCATCGTGCCCGATGCCCTGGGTAAAACTGAGGTCGATCAGGTGAGCAATCTGGTGGGGCTCCTGGATGGCTATTTCCATAACACGGGTCAGCATATCAACGTGAATGTACTCAATCGAGAGACCCTGCTCGATGCGATGGATCACCCTGAGAAGTATCCTCAGCTAACGATTCGCGTCTCGGGCTACGCGGTGAACTTTATCAAGCTCACCCGCGAGCAACAGATGGATGTGGTCAATCGGACCTTCCATAGTCGATTTTGATTGCCCTCACCCTTAATCCCTCTCCCAGTTTGGGAGAGGGACTTTGAGAGAAGTAAACCTTTCTGCAGCGGAAAAATTCTAAAGCGGCTAAAGTCCCTGCTAAGAAAGTTTTTTCTCCCCTTCTCCCAAAACTGGGAGAAGGGGCTGGGGGATGAGGGCCTTCGGGATTCAGCTCAGCTCTCCAACTTGTGCGCCCTTTCTTGCAATTCTCCTAGCTCATGATTATCCCCCATCCCACCGCTGCCCCTTCCCTCACCCCCACAACAACAGGCCGAATTCACTCGGTTGAAACCTGTGGCACCGTTGACGGGCCGGGTATTCGGTTTGTCGTTTTCACCCAGGGCTGTCCGCTGCGGTGCTTATATTGTCACAACCCAGACTGTCGAACAGTGGAGGGAGGGCACGAAGAGACCGTCACTAATCTGATGGCCGAGATTGTGCGCTACCGTTCTTATATGACGGCATCGGGCGGGGGGGTCACCGTCAGTGGGGGAGAACCCTTGATGCAGCCCGAGTTTGTGGCAGAACTGTTTCGCCGCTGTCAAGCTGAGGGGATACACACTACCTTAGATACCTCAGGCTTTTCTGATCTGGCAGCGGCCCAACAGGTCTTGCCCCATACCGATTTGGTCTTACTCGACATCAAGTCTTTTGATCCAGACCTGTACCATCGAGTCACCCACGTTTCTCAGGAGCCCACCCTGCGACTCGCCAACTATCTCAAAAAGATTCAAAAACCGACCTGGATTCGCTTTGTTTTAGTACCCGGACTCACCGATCCCCAAAAAAATGTTGAAGGATTGGCCGAATTTGTTTCAACCCTTACAAACGTCGAATGGGTTGAAGTTTTACCCTTTCATCAAATGGGGGCCTATAAGTGGGAAGCCCTCGGCTACGACTATCGACTCAAGGGAACCGCCCCCCCCAGCCAGGAACAGGTTGAACAGGTTAAAGCACAGTTTCAACGCCACGGCTTGAACGTTCACTAAAGGATTGCTATATCATGACTTCATTATCTTCTCCCGCTAATGTTCGGGTGGATACGCTGCAAAGCCTGGAAGATTTAATCCTGCGAGTGAAAAAGGCTCAGGAGATTTATGCAAGCTTTGATCAGGCCCAGGTCGATTTCATTTTTAAGCAGGCGGCGATCGCAGCCAACAACGCTCGCCTTCCCCTGGCGAAACAAGCTGTGGCCGAGACAAATATGGGGGTGATCGAAGACAAGGTGATCAAAAATCACTTTGCCTCAGAGTATATTTACAACAAGTACAAGCACGAAAAGACCTGCGGGGTCATCTACTCCGATGTCCACTACGGCATCCAAAAAGTCGCCGAACCGATTGGCCTGATTGCGGGCATTGTGCCCACGACCAACCCCACGTCCACAGCCATCTTTAAGGCGTTGCTCTGTCTCAAGACCCGCAACGCCATTATTTTTTCTCCCCATCCTCGGGCCAAAGCCTGTACCATTGCCGCCGCCAGAATTATCCGCAATGCCGCAGTTCAGGCCGGTGCCCCCGCCGATTTGATCGGTTGGATTGCCGAGCCCACCCTGGAACTCTCCCAGTCCTTGATGCAACATGCTGACATCAAGCTAATTTTAGCCACGGGCGGGCCAGGCATGGTCAAAGCGGCCTATTCATCTGGACATCCGTCCCTGGGAGTGGGCGCGGGCAATACCCCCGCTTTCATTGACGAAACCGCCGATATTCAGATGGCGGTGAGTTCGATCTTGCTCAGCAAAACCTTCGACAACGGCATGATCTGCGCGTCGGAGCAATCGGCGGTGGTCGCCGATGAGATCTATGACGAGGTCAAACAAGAATTTGTCAAGCGAGGGGCCTACTTCTTAGATGCAGAAGCCCGCAATCGCATCGCCCAACTCTTACTTAAGAACGGACGACTTAATCCTGACATTGTCGGCCAACCCGCTACCCAGTTAGCCCAGATGGCTAATTTGACCGTGCCCGAAGGGACCAAGCTGCTCATCGGCGAAGTCAGCACCATTGGCACAGAGGAGCCCTTCTCCTATGAAAAACTCTCGCTGATTTTGGCCCTATACCGGGCTTCGGATTTTGCCAACGGGTTAGAGCAGGCCAAGCAGCTGGTCAATTTTGCCGGACGGGGGCATACCTCAGTGCTCTATACCCACCCCGACAATCGCGATCGCATCGTCCAGTTTGAAAACGAGCTGGCCACCTCTCGGGTATTGATCAATACCCCATCCTCCCAGGGGGCGATTGGCGACCTGTACAACTTCAAGCTAGATCCCTCACTGACATTGGGCTGCGGCACCTGGGGCGGCAATTCTGTTTCTGAGAATGTGGGCGTACAGCATTTGCTCAACCTCAAGACCGTCACCGAGCGGCGAGAGAATATGCTGTGGTTTCGAGTGCCCCCCAAGGTCTATTTCAAATCGGGCTGCATCCCGGTGGCACTGGGCGATCTGGCCCATAAAAAACGCGCCTTTATTGTCACTGACCGGCCCCTTTATGACCTCGGGCTGACCCAAGAAATTACCGACACCCTCGATAGCCTTGGGATTCAACACCACACCTTTTTTGAAGTCGAACCGGACCCCAGCCTTTCGACGGTACAGCGTGGGCTGGCGGTGATCAACAGCTTCCAGCCCGATGTGATTATTGCCCTGGGCGGCGGCTCGCCGATGGATGCGGCCAAGGTGATGTGGCTGATGTACGAGCATCCCGAAGTCGAGTTTGAAGGTCTAGCCATGCGGTTTATGGACATCCGCAAGCGGGTCTATGAGCTTCCACCCCTGGGCGAAAAAGCAATTTTGGTCGCGATTCCCACCACCTCGGGTACCGGCTCTGAGGTGACCCCCTTTGCCGTGGTCACCGACGATCGGGTTGGCATTAAATATCCCCTGGCAGACTACGC
>JBCCRZ010000713.1:0-3234 GCA_039200855.1 Cyanobacteria bacterium P01_D01_bin.44
CATCATTATTCCAGCAGAGGCTTGTCCATAGAGAGATAACTTATTAAGATTCAGATGCAATTAAAATATCGCTTTTAGCAACCAGGATAGTCGGCAAGAGGGGGGAGAGTCAAAAAAATCACTGATTGAGTGTGTTGATAATAGGGGTAAGATATTTGAAAAATCCTTTTTTAATAAGGGTTATGGCGCTTTGAAGATATTGTACTCCCACAATCGGCGCGCTATTGATCGGGATGTCCCTAGCTAGGGTTTATAAGAAATATTATCGATAGAAATCTTTAAAGAAGCTACTAAAGTAAATAAGTGCTAATTAGATAGGCGATCTAAAAGTAGACTAATCTTGCATAATCATTGGAAAAAGGTTATTTCAAAGAATTTCAGAAAAATCTAGTTAACAATGAATCTCAATAATGATAGGCTGATTGCATAGCCCTTTATTAAATCTCACAGAAAGGAAGCAACCTATGAAACTCTCACGGCGGTCCTTTATCGTCAGTGGTGCGGCTGCGGCTGGTTTTGCAGCAACCCAAGTAATCCGACCTAGATCAGCCCGTGCTCAAACGGATGTTGTTAACCTGTACTCTTCGCGCCACTACAACACTGATGACGAACTCTATGACGAGTTCACACGTCAGACCGGGATTCGGGTTAATTTGCTAGAGGGTGAGGCCGATGCGCTACTCGAGCGTCTCAAAGCAGAAGGGGAAAACACCCCTGCCGATGTGTTTATGACGGTGGATGCTGGGATGCTGTGGCGGGCTCAAGAGGCGGGTATCTTTGCGTCGGTTTCGTCTAGCACGCTAACGCAGCAGATCCCAGAGAGTCTGAGACACCCAGAGGGATATTGGTTTGGGTTTTCTAAGCGGGCTCGAGTAATCATGTACAACAAAGATCGCGTAGACCCTGCTGATCTCTCCACCTATGAGGATCTGGCGAGCCCTAAATGGCGTGGCAAGATTCTAATTCGGTCTTCGGGCAATATTTACAATCAGTCGCTGGTCGCCGCCATGATTGAGGTAAACGGGTTAGAGGCCACAGAAGCCTGGGCCAGAGATCTGGTTAGTAACTTTGCCCGCCCGCCAGAAGGAAATGATCGCGCCCAGATTGAGGCGGCGGCGGCTGGGGTGGGGGATATTGCGATCGCAAATACCTATTACCTGCCCCGCTATGCTAAGGATGAGGACCCCGCCATGCAGGCAATCTTTGACCAGATTGGCGTTTTCTTTCCTAACCAAGACGGGCGCGGCACCCATGTGAATATTAGCGGCGCTGGCGTGGTCGCCGCTAGCCCTCGTCAGGACAATGCCATCCAGTTTCTTGACTATTTAGCGGGTGACAATGCCCAGTCCTTTTTTGCCCAGGGCAACAACGAGTATCCTGTGGTAGAGGGCACTGAAGTAGACCCTGTGGTGGCTAGTTTTGGTACTTTTGAGTCCGATCTTGTGAATGTCGCCACCTACGGAGAGCGACAGGCAGAAGCTGTGCAACTGATGGATCGGGTGGGGTGGGTGTAAGCTGACCAATGGGTAAGCTGACCCACTAAAATCGTTCACTTCCTTAACGTAGGCGCTTCCGGTGGAGGCGCTTTTTTTAACGTTGCGATCGCGCAATTTGCCGACTAAGCGCGATGACTGGCAACAACCCCACCAACAAGATCATCAAGGCCGGGGCTGAGGCTTCTACCAAACGTTCATCAGAGGCATATTGGTAAACGCGCACTGCAAGGGTGTCAAAGTTAAAGGGGCGCATCACCAACGTCGCCGGTAGCTCTTTCATCACATCCACAAACACCAACATCAGCGCTGTCAGCAGGCTGCTGCCCATCAGCGGCACATGGATCTTAGCCAGGGTATGGGCGGGTGAGCAGCCCAGGCTGCGGGCGGCATCGTCCAGGCTGGGACGAATTTTGGTCAGACCAGATTCGACGGTGCTTAGGGCCACGGCTAAGAATCGAACCAGATAGGCGAATATCAAGGCGGTAATGGTGCCGCTAATCAGCAGTCCTGGGGAGATTCCCAGGCTAGCCTGGGCCACACGGGCCACGAGCTGATCTAATCGAATCACCGGGATCAAAATACCCACCGCAATCACAGCCCCCGGAATCCCATAGCCCATTGCGGCCAGGCGGACCCCCACCTGAATCACCCGCGATCGGTTTAACCGGGCCCCATAGGCCAACACCAGAGCAACTAAAATCGCCACCCCGCCGGTCAAACCGGCCAACAACAAACTGTGGTAGGCCAGCTCCATAAACCGATTGTCTAGGGTGTCTTCTAGATGGGTCAGGGTCATGTGCAGCAGCAAGCCTGCCGGGAGCAACAGTCCTAAAGCAATGGGTAACAGACAGGTCAGCTGAGCAGCCACCGCCCGCACCCCGCTCAAGACGTAGGGAGAAACCTGCTGGTGGCTGTTACCCATTTGATAGTACTGGGCCTTTCGTCGCGACCAACGCTCCAATAGCAATAGCGCCAAGATAAACAACATCAAGATGGCGGAGAGCTGCGCGGCTGCAACTCGCTCTCCCATGCCAAACCAGGTGCGATAAATGCCGGTGGTAAAGGTGGTCACACCAAAATGTTGGACCGTCCCAAAATCGTTGAGGGTTTCCATCAGGGCCAGCGCCAACCCCGCCATCACCGCCGGGCGACCCAAGGGTAAGGCCACCTTAAAAAAACTCCGCCAGGGGCCACACCCCAACGAACGGCTGGCCTCTAGGGCACACCGTGACTGCTCTAAAAAGGCCACCCGCGCCAGCATATAGACATAGGGGTAGAGCGTCAGGCTGAGCATTGCGATCGCCCCCCCCACTGAGCGCACATCGGGGAACCAATAGTCGGTGGCCCTCTCCCAGCCAAACCAGGTGCGCAGCCCGGTTTGCACCGGCCCATAATATTCCAGCCACTCCGTGTAGGTATAGGCCAACAGATAGGCCGGGGCCGCCAGGGGCAGCAGCAAAGCCCACTCAAACCAGCGACTGCCCGGAAACCGGCAAACGGTCACCAGCCAGGCCGTACTGATGCCAATCAGACACACCCCGATGCTGACCCCCACCATCAGCAGCAGGGAGTTAATCACGTACTGGGCCAATACCGTGTCAGCCAAATGCGACCACTGGTCACTCGCGTCGGCAAACACACTGCCTAGCACGACTAAGACCGGCAGCGCCACCAGACCTGCCACCAGCCAGACCGCCAGGGTCCATTGGATAGAGCTGTCCCAGCGTAAGGGAAACCA
>JBCCRZ010000714.1:0-3232 GCA_039200855.1 Cyanobacteria bacterium P01_D01_bin.44
AATCCTCGCTTTAGCACGTTCAACATATTTTGAAAAAACATCCCAGCCATGGTAACCACCATTGACCAGCTTGCGAACCCGTCGCCAGTCACCCGCCCGGGCCGCAGTCGCCACGCCACGCTCCTTAAAGTAAGCGGCCAGCACCTGGGCAGACACCTTCGGATCTACCGCTAGATCAGGATTGTTTTCCAGATCTACGTTGAGCTTTTTACCATAGGTCCGGTAGTTGGCCCGACCAGTCAGCTGAATGTAACCCCGACCGTGATACTTGATCCCATCACCGGCATTGACATTGCCTAAATCCTGACGTCCTTCATAGCGACTCCAATAGCTTTCGCCGCCCCACTCATGGACTGGCTTAAGCCCCCCCGTCTCCACCCGCACGGTCGCTAAAATACCCACCAAAACCTGCTTGTCTAAAATGGCATACTCCTCCAACGCGGAGAGAATACCCGGTAGATAGGTTTTACAGTCTGACAGCGGACATTCTAAAATCTCAGCCACCTCGTCAGGGGAAACCAGTTGAGTGGCTGCTGTTTTGGTGGGGGTCGATAGCTGAGACGCCAGACCAGATACCCCCCCCAGGCCACTGACCCGAGTCGCAGCCGGGACGAAGGGCTCAATTTTGCCATCGACTTTACCCTGGGCCCGATTAGCATTTACCCGGCTGGCCCCCGTCCCATTTGAAGGGGCAGATCGTTTTTGGGTGACACCACCCGCTGCGCCAGATGCTTTATGCAGGTCATCTAACTCCTCTGTCCAAGGCAATGCCGACGCCCCAAGCGGCGGCAGACCTTTATTATCCTGGGCGACTGGGGTTTGGACAGCAACTGTTGCAGTGCCCGCAGGTTGCTGAGCCTCTCCTGCTCCCCGTTCGGCTGAGCTCACGTCGAAGCCTGCTCCCCCTACGCCCTCTACTCCCCCACCGTCGGGCACTGCCAAACCTGCTGCCAGTTGAGCCCTCTCCTCAGCCAGCTTCTGACGTTCCTCTTCTAGCTTTTGCATCTGCTGAGCACTGATCTCAAGCTGATGATTCAGATTTTGCAGGGCCATTTGAGAATTGAGATCAATCTCATCCCGAGTTCTTTCTTTATCCTCTTCCTGGCGCTCTTCAAGCTGCGCCAAAAAGCCCTGTACGTCTTGCTGAATGTATTGCTCTACCCGCTGAGCAAAGTGGGTGTAGGCATCTTTGTGGGCCTTAAATTGGCGGTAAGGCCCCGCCAGCTGAAAAAATTGCCACCCTTCAATCTTCAGCCCCTCGGCGGTGTTGCGATAGTTCCGATACTTTTCTCCATGGCCAAAAAATTCTTCAATAGCCGCCGAGATCGCAACCGTTTGACTGATCCCAAAGGCAGCATAGGCCGCAATCACCTGTAGCCGATTGTCCTCCTCTTGCCCCTGGAAGCCATTGAAGCCCACCATCGCTGGCACCAGTACACCCCCAATGATGGTGACTAATCGAAGCATGTAGTGGCGATCTCTCTCCTTTGTAGCCCGCCCTTCTAACCACAACAGCTGATCAAGCCAGCGGTTTTTGAGAAAATCTTTGCGCAGGTCAGAGATCTCTAATTTGTCAACTAGACCCCCCAGGGTGTTTTTTAGATACTGACGATATGTGCTCTTTTTGCCCATGACAACTCTAAATATGGCCGAAACACGACCTTTCCCAAGATTCTTTGACGCCCCGAAAACAGCTCTGAATGACCCCTATCGTCTATCTAAATGCTCGTCTATCTAAACGCTCGTCTATCTAAACGCTCGTCGATTTATGCGCCCGTCAATTTATGCGCAATCGCCCACAAAGGAGTCACCTACGAAAAGTCATTTATAGTCATCTACAAGGAAATATGATTTCTCCAAAGGATACAACAAGGTTTAGATAAAAGCGCGAGCTCCTAGACAGGATTTTACATGAAGCATAAAGTCTAAACTCGAGCAACAGGCCCAAAGTAAATAATTCTTTTATTGTTTAAGCGCTTTTATGGTTTAAGACATCTTTCAAAAGTCAATAAATTTAAAGAATTAAGTATTAAGAGGAATAGCCAAAAGTTCCGACGGATGGACATCTCCTAGTTCACTGTTCTATTAGAACTGTTCTATCAGAATGAGCTTAATACGAATTAGGATACTCAGGAATAGGCTTATTTTGAGATTAAGGCATATTCACCAGCTACCTCCCTGGCTTCTCATTAAAACTTTACAAATTAGTGATACGACGATGACTCGACGGCTACGGATAATCACAAAGGTAATTCATGACACAATCCGAAGTGAATTAGACTTAAGTCTAATTTTTCTGTGTGAGACTCTGCAGATTAGCTTAGATCGGCTAAAGTTAGAAATGTATCTAGATTTTTAGCTTGATTTCCTCTGACTTTGCCCCTGCACTCTCGATCATTACCCTATCTGCTGCAGCGCTGGGATTTTTGAGTTGGATGGACCAAGCCCATTAAAAGTGAAAAATTTCCGGATGAAATTACGACGTCGGTCTGTAGGTGTTATAGACTTTTAAGAAGGGGGATGTTTTAAACAGCTGTCAGGAAAAAGCTTGGCCGCTAAAAAATGATTCGGGGATGTGTTTGATGGGGAGAATTTTTTGATTTTTACGTCCCGAAAAGTGTTCATTTCGATTCTGTAACTTGTGAGCACTTATGTCGATTCTGTAACGTGTGTTCGTCTGAATCAACCCTTGAACTAGGATGTGTTTACCCGCCAGTGGGTGACTCTGTTCTTGAACCAGTTTGGTGATTGCCATGAATTATCCATTGAGCAAAGTGTTGCCTGAATATGAGACGGCTTTTGCAAAATGCAGTTTACAAGCTGCCAGAGAAAGCAACGTGCAGACCGTGGCGGGCAAGATGGTTGAACTGCGCAATCACTATGAGACAGTTGAGCGGGTCACTGGCATTCCCTGGTGGTTTTCGGGGGTGTTGCACTACAAAGAGTGGGGCCAAAAGGAGCCTGAATTGTTTACAAAGCGGGTCACTGAAGTCTTGTTGGCAAAAAACTATCACAAAGCCAGGACCCGAACCCTGGCTGCCTACCTGTGGGGCTTTGACCTGTGGAACGGGTTTAAAGACGGGGTGGGGAAAAGGTCTGAATGGGTGTGGGCCGGTACGACCGTGTTTCAGCAGCCGTCCGACCAGATTGGAGCGGCGGCCCTCATTCGCCACCTGGGAGATGAGGGAAAGATCGACATCGTTGGAGCGCCAAAGGGCCTACAGCTGGTGGT
>JBCCRZ010000715.1:0-3231 GCA_039200855.1 Cyanobacteria bacterium P01_D01_bin.44
CTGGAGCAAGGCATCTGGACCACCTGTGCAGAAATTTTGCCCCCGGCTGAAAAATTAGTGCGATCGCGGGTCTGATCTCTGCACTCAGACCTCAAAACGATTCTATTTCCACCTGTTGTTCTTTCGAGACATTATATGACCATTGCAACCATCATGACCTGGGCGACCCTGGCCGGGTATAGCCTAGTTTTGTTTGGGCTGGTGCGGGTAACGACCCCAGGTAAAGTCAGTGCCAGCGAGTTTTTTGAGGGGTCCTCAGACCAGGGGCGAGTGCCAGGGCTCTGGCTGTTGGTGGCCAGTGCTGCCATCTCATGGATTTTTGCCAAGTCGATTAACAATGCTGCCAGCTTGGCCAATTCGTTTGGGGTTTGGGGGGGCATCGGCTATGCCATCTACTATCTCAGTTTTGTGACGGCGGCCTTTGCGCTTTACTACTTGCGGGTTCGTGGCTTTCGCTCGATTCCTGAATTTTTGGTCAGCAAGTATGGCACGGTGTGTGCCCGACTGTTTTTACTGGCAATTATCATCCGTCTACTGAATGAGGTGTGGTCAAACACAAAGGTTTTTTCGCTTTACTTTGGGGCAGAGGGCAGTCTCGGCTATTGGTTAGCGGTGGCTGTGGTGACGGGGTTTACAGTGTATTACACCCTGCTGGGTGGCTTACGCAGCAGTTTGCTCACCGATGGTGCTCAAATGCTGCTGGCGGCGGTGCTCTTGGTGACGATTTTGGTCGTACTTGGGCCAGGGCTGTCCACCCAAGGACTCCCCGCTGTAGACCCTGAAACTCGCGTGGCGGGTCTGACGTTTTGTGGCCTCGCTTTTGTGCAGATTTTTAGCTATCCCTTCCATGATCCTGTTTTGACGGATCGAGCCTTTATCACCTCCCCTCGAGTGATGGTGCGCGGTTTCATTTTGGCTGGCCTGATCAGCGGTGGTTTCATTTTTCTGTTTAGTATTGTGGGCCTTTATTCGCGAGCCTTTGGGGTAGAAGGCTCCCCGACGTTGGCCGTCCCCGCTTTGTTTGGGTTGCCGATGCTGCTGGTGTTTAATGCGATTATGCTGACCAGTGCAGGCTCCACCCTCGATTCCACCTTTTCAAGTGTGGCGAAGCTGACGGCCCGTGATTGGTTTAACCGCAAGGGCAAACCGACCGAGACCCAGGCTTATTTTGGACGCTGGGGCATTATTGCGATCGCACTCCTAGGCAACATTCCTTTGCTGAGCATCTACATGGGTGACCAGATCGGACCCGCGATTATTTTGGCAACTACCATCAGCGGCACCATGGTGATGGGCCTCGCGCCCATTTTCTTACTGGCGTTTGTCAAACGCGCTGGGGCGCTGAGCTTTCACCTGGCGTTTTGGCCGGGGCTGGTGTTTGGCATCCTGCGCGTGGTCGAAAATACCTTGAGCACGCAGATTTTTCCCACCTGGATGAGTATTGGCGGCGGCAAATATGCCCTGGATCTGGGCATCAATGTTTACGGTTTAATGCTGTGTACTGCGGGTTTCTTACTGGGGGCTGCTTTGCGACCTAGAATGTCAGAGGATCTGCTGGTTGGGCGTCAGACTGCGGTGATGGGGGAGGGTAATGGGTAATAGGTAGCGGGTAATGGGTAATTCTTGTCGCCACTCACCAATTACCAACTAACAATCACCAACCACCAATTACCCCTTCTATGGCCTGCTTTTAAGCTGCGTCATAGATAAAAAAAACCCCGGAGACAAAAGTCTCTGGGGTTTGGAATCAGGGTGCATCTACCAGTAACAGCATCCTCGAAAAACTGACAAAGATCCGGAGTTCAGAGTTAACTTCACTGAGTCTTCAAAGAAAGCGTCTGTAATTCCCGCTTTTACTAAGTTTCAACGTGTTTATCAATTTTCCTATGGTTCATTTTTCGACCCAACTTGATACCTCTCCGATGACCTCATCTTTCCCCGTCAATGCGTCTGCCAATACATCTGCAGAAGAGTCTTCTCTGGCGGCGGGGGTCTATATTGTCGGGGCAGGGCCAGGGGACCCTGAGTTGCTCACTCTCAAGGCACAGCGACTGCTGTCCCAGGCAGATGTGGTGCTCTATGCCAACTCTCTGGTGCCCCAACAGGTGTTGGCTATGATACGGTCTGAGGCTGAGTGCATTGGCACGGCAAACCTCACCTTAGAATCTATTTTGCCCCTGATGATCGAACGGGTGCGATCGCAAAAATCGGTTGTGCGTCTACAATCAGGCGATCCAAGTCTCTATAGCGCCATTCACGAGCAGATGCGGGCGCTGGCAGAGGCTGACATCCCGTTTGAAGTGGTGCCGGGCATCAGTGCCTTTCAGGCGGCGGCGGCGAGACTCCAGGTGGAGCTGACTGTGCCGGAGTTGGTGCAGACGATTATTTTGACTCGCATCAGTGGTCGTACCCACGTGCCCCCCGCCGAAGAGTTGGCGTCTCTAGCGGCCCATCGAGCCAGCCTGTGTCTCTATCTCAGCGCCCGCCATGTGGAGACCGCCCAGGCAGATTTGATAGCCCATTATCCGGCGGCAACCCCCGTGGCGATTTGCTACCGCTTGGGCTGGCCCGACGAACGCATTTGGGTTGTGCCCCTCAGCCAAATGGCGGTCACCACCCATGCAGAAGACTTGATTCGAACCACGCTCTACGTTATTAGCCCAGCCCTAGCGGCCAGTGCGGCGCGCTCTCGGCTTTACAATCCCAGCCATAATCATTTATTTCGCCCGCGGGCGGAGGTAGAAGGGTAAAGGGTTAGAAGGCAGAAAGGTAGAGGGTAGAGGGAGTTGGGCACGATAAGGCGACCTGTCCGCACAAGACTGACTTACGAAATATTTAGTCGAAATACTTATTAGTCGAAATACTTAGTCGAGACTTAATCCGACTGTATGGGTTTTCATACAAACTTCAAGCCGGACTGATTAATTTTGGCTGATGCTTGTGACAGGTGTGAACTTACGGTCACTTATTTTTGCGCTCTACGTTAAATCCTATGCCTCAATCTCGTCCTGCCTTGTCTTACTGGGCCTCCCGCTTAGGCCAAGTGCTCAGCCTGTTCTTGTTTTGGTCAGTGCTGCTGCTAGTTTGGTTACCCCAGCCGGCCTGGGCCCATCGTCCCCACGATGTGGTGACTCAAATTAAGCTGTCACCTGCCTACGACCAAGATCAAACGGCGTATACGCTGACCCGGAGTAATTTATTTAAGTCCACCGATGGGGGCGATCATTGGCA
>JBCCRZ010000716.1:0-3218 GCA_039200855.1 Cyanobacteria bacterium P01_D01_bin.44
TGCCCAGTTTGGCCCAGCAGCGATCGAAGCCTATACCCAGGCGGGGGCGCGTAACCCGGTCGATATCTGCTACTCCGGGGTTTATCACTGGTGGTACACCATCGGCATGCGGACGAATAATGACCTGTTTGTCGGCTCGCTATTTTTGCTGCTGATTGCCGGGGTCATGCTTTATGCTGGGTGGCTGCACCTACAACCTCGCTATCGTCCCAGTTTGGCCTGGTTTAAAAACGCCGAGTCGCGGCTCAACCACCATCTGGCCGGTCTCTTTGGCGTCAGTGCTTTAGCGTGGACGGGGCACCTCGTTCACGTGGCGATTCCCGAATCGCGGGGTCAGCATGTCGGGTGGGATAACTTTCTCGCGGTACGTCCCCATCCAGCCGGACTGACGCCCTTCTTCACCGGCAACTGGGGGGCCTATGCCCAAAATCCTGATACGGCAGACCATCTCTTCAACACGAGTCAGGGGGCAGGGACCGCCATTCTCACCTTTTTGGGTGGCTTCCATCCCCAGACGGAGTCCCTCTGGCTGACGGATATGGCCCACCACCATCTGGCGATCGCGGTCATCTTTATCATCGCCGGTCACATGTACCGCACCAACTTCGGCATCGGCCACAGCATTAAGGAAATGACCGAAGCCCTACAGGGTCCAGGTTGGAATGGATTCTTTATTGCTCCCCGCACAGGACGCGGTCACCAAGGTATCTATGACACTTACAACAACTCACTGCACTTTCAGTTGGGTTGGCACCTGGCCTGTCTTGGCGTAGTGTGCTCGCTGGTCGCCCAGCATATGTACTCTATGCCGCCCTATGCCTTCATCGCGCGGGATTACACGACGATGTCGGCCCTTTACACCCATCACCAGTACATTGCTGGATTTCTAATGGTGGGGGCCTTTGCCCACGGGGCTATTTTCTTAATTCGGGACTATGACCCCAAAGCCAATGAAGATAACGTGCTGGCCCGCGTGCTTGATCACAAAGAAGCCATCATCTCTCACCTGAGTTGGGTGTCACTGTTCCTGGGTTTTCACACCTTGGGGCTCTATGTCCACAACGACTGTGAGGTTGCCTTTGGGGCTCCTGAGAAGCAAATTTTGATTGAGCCAGTCTTTGCCCAGTGGATTCAAGCCTTTCACGGCAAAACCCTGTATGGCATTAGTTCACTGCTGTCGAATCCCGACAGCGTGGCCACCACAGCGTGGCCCAACCACGCCAACGTTTGGCTACCGGGATGGCTAGAGGGCATCAACAGCGGTACGAATTCGCTGTTTCTCACCATCGGACCGGGAGATTTCTTGGTGCATCACGCGATCGCCCTTGGTCTCCATGTCACTACCCTCATTCTGGTAAAAGGGGCACTGGATGCACGTGGCTCGAAGCTGATGCCCGATAAGAAAGACTTTGGCTACAGCTTCCCCTGTGATGGTCCCGGTCGGGGCGGCACCTGCGACATCTCCGCCTGGGATGCCTTCTATCTCGCCATGTTCTGGATGCTCAATTCCCTCGGGTGGATCACCTTCTACTGGCATTGGAAGCATCTCGCCATCTGGAGTGGCAATGTCGCCCAGTTCAACGAAGGCTCGACCTATCTGATGGGGTGGTTCCGCGACTACTTGTGGCTCAACTCGTCGCAGCTGATCAATGGCTACAGTCCATACGGTACGAATAACCTAGCTGTTTGGGCTTGGATGTTCCTGTTCGGTCACCTGGTTTGGGCCATCAGCTTCATGTTCCTAATTACCTGGCGAGGGTATTGGCAAGAGCTGATTGAAACCCTGATATGGGCTCACGAAAACACGCCTCTCTCTTTCGGCTATCCCAAAGATAAGCCTGTAGCGCTCTCTATCGTGCAAGCTCGCCTGGTTGGCCTCACCCATTTCACCGTTGGTTACATTGCCACCTACGGTGCATTTCTAATTGCGTCCACGGCTAGCCGTTTCCCATGACCTCGTTAATCGACTAGAGCGACGCGGTCTTGCCCTAGTCACAGCACTGGGACTCTCCTCCCAGATTCCGTCCTGGCCGCTGAGCAACGGCTAGGACTTTACTGCTTGATTCTTACTGAAGTCACTCTGACGTGGGCTCTGCTAGCAAAACCAAGGCCCGCATTCAAATACATAATCGTGAGACAAAACCATGAGCAACAACTCACCCGCTTGGGCAGATGCCTACAGTCAAAAAGATTCTATTCAGCCTTATCTGGGCGACCCCTGCCTTGGTAATCTAGCCACACCCATCAACAGTTCTGCTTGGGTCAAAACCTACATCAACAATCTGCCAGCCTATCGCCCGGGTCTATCGCCCTTTCTGCGCGGCTTAGAGATTGGCATGGCGCATGGCTATTTTCTAGTGGGGCCTGAAGTCGTGGTGGGACCCCTACGGGAAACAGCCCATGGGGCAAATCTGAGTGGCCTAATCACTGCCATCTACATTACCGTTTCGGCCTGTTTGGGGATTTCGATTTTTGCACTGGCCACTTTCCAGGGACGTCCCAAAGGAGCATATAACCCCAACTCTGAAGATCGTCTTCGTCCCCTGCGTAAAAAAGAAGACTGGTTTCAGCTCTGCGGCGGGATTTTCCTTGGATCGATGGGGGGAGCCATCTTTGCATACCTGCTGCTGGAAAACTTTGCGGACATCGATGCCAGTCTGCGGGGCGCGGTGAACGTCTTGTAGGCGATCACCCCAAATTGATACAGAGTGAATAATTTTGGATTTTGAATTTTGAAAGGAGAAAAATCATGGCTGATATGACTCAACTAACAGGTGAGTATGCGGCTTCTTGGCTGCCTTGGTTAATGATTCCATTAATTTTTTACATTCTGCCGTTTCCAGTATTTGCCATCATTTTTCTTTGGATTGAGCGCGAGGGTGGTGACGAAGCCGAAATGAATCGTGAGATGGGATCTGGGTTTAGTTTTTTGGGGCCGCAGTTGGATGTGATGGGAGCTGAACCGACATCATCTGAGCCGGAAATCAGACCTACACCATCACCAAAAGACGCGGAACCACCACCGCCGGAGATCGCAGATAAAACAGCTTCAGCTTCCTAAAATAAAGTCATTAAAAGAATCTCAAACCTCGCCTAGCGAACACATCTTATTGTCAGCACCAGGAGACAAAAATGCGCAAGCTCTTAGCAATTTTATTGGCGTTCTTTTGCTGGACTATAGTCGCTAGCCCCGCCTATGCCGCAGCGCCAGATACCCA
>JBCCRZ010000717.1:0-3214 GCA_039200855.1 Cyanobacteria bacterium P01_D01_bin.44
ATCAGAGGTTTTGAACTGGTTTGCCAGCTGGGAAAGCAACACCCGATCTTGAGGACGCTTGGGTCCCGCTAAAGACGGCTCCACCGTCGCCAGATCGAGCAGCAGCGTATCCGTAAAGATCGGGTCAGGACTCTCCGCATCGCGCCAGAGCCCCTGGGCTTTAGCATAGGCCTCAACCAGGGCAACCCGATCGTCCTCGCGACCTGAGAACTTCAGATAGTGAATGGTTTCTTTATCGATGGGAAAGAACCCACAGGTCGCCCCGTACTCAGGGGCCATATTACTGATGGTGGCCCGGTCCGCCAGGGTCAAATGATCCAGCCCATCGCCGTAAAATTCTACAAATTTGCCCACCACGCCCTTTGCCCGAAGCATCTCAACCACGGTGAGCACCAAATCAGTCGCAGTGGCCCCCTCCGGTAGCTGGCCCGTCAGCTTAAAGCCGACCACCTCTGGAATCAACATCGAAATCGGCTGACCCAGCATTGCCGCCTCAGCCTCAATGCCGCCCACTCCCCAGCCCAGCACCGCCAGACCGTTGATCATCGTGGTGTGGCTGTCTGTGCCCACCAGGGTGTCAGGGTAGGCAATCGTCTCGCCATTCTCGTCTTTTGTCCAGACCGTTTGAGCCAAATATTCCAGGTTGACCTGATGGCAAATCCCCGTCCCCGGCGGCACCACCCGAAAGTTATCAAACGCCTGCTGACCCCACCGCAAAAAAGCGTAGCGCTCATTATTGCGCTGAAACTCGCGCTTGACGTTATCTCCAAAGGCATCGTCACTGCCAAACGAGTCCACCATGACTGAGTGGTCAATCACCAGGTCTACGGGCGACAGCGGGTTAATCTTGTCTGGGTCGCCGCCGAGGGAGACCATGGCATCACGCATTGCGGCCAGATCAACAACCGCTGGCACCCCAGTAAAATCTTGCATTAAGACCCGCGCCGGACGATAGGCAATCTCTCGCTGGGAGGTCTGCGTTTTTAGCCAATCTGCGATCGCATGCACATCTTCAGCTTTAACAGTGCGGCCATCCTCGTAGCGCAGTAAATTTTCGAGTAATACCTTGAGTGAATAGGGCAATCGACTCATATCACCCAGGGTCTTGGCCGCCTCTGGCAAGCTATAAATGTGATAGGTCTGGTTGCCAACAGTTAGGGATTGCTTTGCGTTAAAACTATTCACTGCGATGACTCTGATAGGTGCGTGTGTATTTAAATCTTAAACGGCGGATGACGTTATCGACTGTCAGTTTAGAACACAAATCGATATAAAGCGCTAAACCATCAAGTCTTGAGGTCTGGCGGTTGGAAACCGCGACGACATTTACAAAACCTGCCTGCGCAGGTTCACGTTATTGGCTATAACGCTATGATAAAAAACCCATTTATGACCATCCAACATGTTGGGTCTCGCCCTCCACACCTCCACCCCAGATCTCGGCCTCGCCCTCAGCAACTTTGAGACCGAAACTCGCCATCAAGTGTGGAACCTGGGCCGCGATCTCTCCAGCCATCTCCACGAGCACCTGAGCACCTTCATCACCCCACACACCTGGCAAGACCTCACCTTCCTCGCTGTTGCCAAAGGCCCCGGCGGATTCACTGGCACTCGCATCGGTGTGGTCATCGCCCGGACCCTGGCCCAGCAGCTTGATATTCCCCTCTTTGGCATTTCGTCCCTCGCTGCCGTGGCTGTACAAGCGCAAACTGAGGCTGAGATCGCAATCACTATGCCCGCCAAACGTGGTGACGTGTACGGAGCTATCTACCGTCATCAAGCAGCAGGTTTAAAGACCCTCATCCCAGAAGTCGTCATGACCGCAACCGACTGGCAAGCCAAACTCGCCGTCTGGGAAACCGCCCTACACCAAATTGACCTGGCTAGCGGTCAGGGCCTCGGAGACTCCGTCACAGGTGTTTTAGCCCTCGCTTATACCCAATGGCACCAAGGCCATCGCCCCCACTGGTCTGAAACCGTGCCCTTTTACGGTCAGCATCCGATGGCCTTACCGTAGCCCCTGCTGTCTTAGCCAATCCTCCGCCCAGGCAGCATCAGCATCAGAGAGCCCAGGCATGGGGGGCTTTTTGTAGTCAATCACGAGATCGTAACCAGATTGCTCGTAGATATCATCCAGCAGCGATTTGAGGATGATGCACATTCGGCCAGGTTTGTGGATGCTCCAGGTAAGGATCCATTCCAGGAAATGGAGATGGCATGAGGGGAGGCTCTGAGAAGGAGTGATTCTATTTTAGAAGGTGAGGAAGATAGGGGAGGTAGGGAAGGAAGTTGCGGAAAGGAGGACGCGGAGATAGGGGGACGCGGGGATGAGAAAGATAGGAAAGATGGGGAATTAGGGGCAATCTGTTTTAGTTGCCCAGGACAGGATTAAATGTTAACCACCAATCGACTGCCAAAATCTAAAATCTAAAATCTAAAATCCCGAATCGTTCGCCAGTAATACCCTAGCCCCAGCAAACACGCGATCTGAATCGAACTTAACCCCAGTAACGGGTGAAAATCAGGCTTGATCCCATCCACCAACAGGCGAAAGCCCAGATAGCCCACCATAAATAGCTCAAACTTCTCACCCTGCCTGAGGGTTCGTCGCTTTGACTGAAGCCAGATCAATCCCCACAGGCCCAGCAAAAACACAATTTCATAGAGCTGGGTCGGATGCCGAGGCATGCCATCGCCAAAATCAATGCCCCAGGGGAGGTTGGTGGCGATACCGTAGGTGCGATCGCTCAACCCCGTCAAAAAACACCCCACTCGCCCAATCATCATTCCGGCAATCAGCGGTCCTACAAACCAATCGCCAGTGGAGCGCGTCACCCCAATCAGTTTTTTGGTTAGCTCAACGCCGATGACTGCCCCCAGCAAAGCGCCCACCACTGTTTTGCCCTGGATGAGCAGCAGCCCATATTGGGATAAATCCTCCCAGGCCAGGTAGATATGCTGGAGCATCACCAGCAGTTTCGCCCCTACCAGTGCCCCCACCATGCCGCCCACTACCACTGAGCTGCGCTGGGTGGCTGGCAACGAATCCTTGCGACTGTTCCACAGCGTTAGTCGCAGCGCCACACTGTAGGCCAGCGCTTCAAACAAAAAATGGGGATGGATACGCCAGGGACCAAGGGGAATGTAAACCGGGAATTCCATTTGACTGACAGGTCTTGCTAAAATGCCGAACAGCTTGTCAAAGAGTCAAGGA
>JBCCRZ010000718.1:0-3210 GCA_039200855.1 Cyanobacteria bacterium P01_D01_bin.44
AGTTTCAGGAGCCAGCTTATCCTCAGAATTGCCTTCTAATAGCCACCAGGGACAAGTCCATTCCAAGTGCTTGCCATCGTTGAATAGAATGCGCAGGGCAATGCGATCGCGCCCATTCCGCTTAGCCGATTGTTCCGCCTCGCGACAGTGCTGCAATACGTCTCGCTGAGGCACATTGGGGGCAGCCCACACAAACCCCACGCTCACTGTGATGGGTTCTTGGGCGCGACTCCAAATGGTGGATTTAAAGTTCTCAAACCACCGTAAGCATTCCAGTGGCGACATCTCTGGATAAGGTGCATTGCGGTAGAGAATGCCCAAAAAGTCGTCACCCCCGGCGTAAACAATTCGGCCATCTTTATCCAGTTTCTTGGGCAACCGATCAAATTGAGGCGCTTGGAAATCCTGCTTGGGCAGATGTTTCCAAAGGTCTTTTCCCCAGCAGCGCATGTTTTCGCTAAACCGATGCAGGTCATCATCCGGTTTCTGTAATAGAAAATCACCCGCGCGATCGCCATCTCCTTGAAACCAGCCGGTCCACCGCTTAACTTCTTCCTGATTACGTTCAGAGCCATTCCGATCAGCCTCTTCCACGCTGTCTTTTTCGTTATCCGGCGTCTGATTTAGCAACCGATTTACATCTTTGAAGGTAAACGGAACCTCAACTTTAAAGCGCTGAGGCTGGTCAGCCACTTCTGCATGGCGCACCACATCAGGAACAGTGACTAGCCGCTTTACCAGTTCAGGAATACTGAGAAACTCGCGATCGGTGATGGTGGCCTCTGATAAATGGCTCATCAGCTGGCCATAAAATTCCTTCACCTCTGCATCAATAGCGGCTTGAGTGCGCCTGGAGTCATACTGGCCCATATGCGGCCAAGCCCGTCCGTCCATACCCGAAAGGGTTGAGCTTTCACCCGTCCAGTTGATACCCGTCCAGGCCCGAGCCAACTTGACTTCGTTCAGAGCCTCCTTTGCAGCATCACCCGTTTCGCCGATACCCGTCGCCCAAAAGAACTCCCAGGCGTGGCTGCCCCAAGCATCCCAAAACCGGCTCCAGTAGCCGTAGTTCCAGGAATCCTGGTTTTCCCGAGTTTGAACGTTACCTTCAATCCAGCCTTTGCAAGTGGTGAGAATCTTTTTCCAAGCGCTGTAAAAAGCTCTCTCGGCGTGATCGCGCGGAAACTTACCTCTGATCAAAATTTGATTTGGCACCCCCTGTGTCACACTGATTAGAGCCGGAGAGACCACCGGATCATCCGGCCATTTTATTTGGGTGATCGAGGTGTCTGGCCGAAGATGGTGCCGCGCTTCGTTGCAAACCCGTTCCGACAGATAGGACAAAATAAATGAACTGCCATACAAATCACGCAGCTTGCGCGACTTCTCAATAAAGCCCTGGACAGGGGCAAAGGTAATGGCAGTGTAGATAGAAGCAGTCATAACACTAAGGTTTAGAGCTATAGAACCAAGTTCAATGGTTAATACCTTATCGACACCCTGGAAAAGAGGACTTCCAATACTCAATTACAGTCGAGATATCATTCATCCGAGTAGATTTGATATGCGTTGCCTTGATCGGTAAATACCCTGAGTAAAGCTGTCTCAGATTACTGGGAGTACCGAGCAAGGCAACGCCTAATTTAAGCAATTCTTTTTCTCAGATGAAAAAATGTTGCTGGCATTTTGCTGAGGGCTCTCTATGCACCGAAATCGATTTGTTGAAGCCATCTCTGATCCCACCAAAAACTTTTTGGCCTTCTTTTTGGTCGGGACGCTTTTGTTCACCATCGTTTCTGACGGAGTGACAGACCTGTTTTGGGAAAAGCTCGGTTCCTTAATCGTGGCTCGGACGTTGCTCAATGAAACGGCTTTCCAAATCGTGGTTACAGTCGGTTTGATTGGCGGGCTATTGCTGCTCACGTATTTCACCGACATTGCTCGATGGCTGAGAATGCGGCTGTCTTGGTTTCCCCTCTTTGCCGTTAAAGAAATACAGGGCAATGTTGAACCGCTAAAAAAACAATATCGGGGGCTAATCGTGGCGATGAGTCCGCGTGAGCAATCGCCAGCAGAAGCGGCCATTCGGTTCCACTGGAATCAGGGCCAGTCGCCCCACTTAGAACACTGTTGGATAATTTGCACTGAAAAATCGTTGCCCTTCGCCAAGCAGCTGGTTAGCGATTTAGTTGAAGAAGGGGTCACTCAAAAGTTGGAGCTTCACTACGGTACGTACGAATTGGCCGATGCCGATCGCCCCACGGAAAGTCTGAGTTTATTGGTCCCCGACACTCTCATTGACGACCCCAACTATATTCAGCGGCTGGTGAGCTCCATCTATGACGACGCGATCTCGCAGGCCCATCTCACTGAGTCGGAAGTCATTGCCGACTATACGGGGGCGACAAAAGGTATGACAGCGGGCATTTTGCTGGCCTGCACCCGCCCCGAGCGCCCCCTGCAATACATCAGCCAAATCAGCCATGAAACCATGGCTGTCAGGGTCTCTTATCGCCTCAAGGCCCTCCACAAAAGCCAGCCGCCCCAGCGTCCAAGGCAAAATCCAGCCGTCAGTCAGTCGGGGCCCCGTCAACGAGATTAAAACGGTCATTCATGCGTTTGGAGGTTCGCCATGCCTTCCCTACGCGCCCGCTTCTTGCACCCCACCAACTTTGAACTCGCGTGGGATAAAGTCGCCACCAATCGCGGCTGTGCCGGGGTCGATCGCGAAACCATTCCTCACTTTGGTCAGCGTCAAGCCACCGCGCTGCCGGCCCTGCGCCAAGCGGTCGCCGCTGGCACCTATCGTCCCTTGCCCCTGCGGCAACTCTTTATTCCTAAAAAGTCAGGAGGCTGGCGCGAACTCGGGGTGCCCACCGTCAGAGATCGCATCGTACAGCAGGCTCTCTTGCAAGTACTACACCCAATTATGGAAGCTGAGTTTGAACCTCAGAGTTTTGCTTACCGACCAGGGCGATCGCATCTCACTGCCATCCGCCGCATTGCGCACTGGCGCGATCGCGGCTACGACTGGGTGCTTGATGCCGACATCGTGAAATATTTCGACAATGTGGGGCATCAGCGGCTGCTGAATGAAGTGCAAGAGCGGCTCGACCAGCCCTGGCTGCTTACCCTGCTCAAAAGCTGGATCACCGTCGGCACCCTGACCAAAGAGGGTATCTTGCTGCCGACCAAAGGGGTGCCCCAAGG
>JBCCRZ010000719.1:0-3207 GCA_039200855.1 Cyanobacteria bacterium P01_D01_bin.44
CCTTAATTTAGTTCAGGTGAACTATTTTAGGCGAATTCTTAATAGACTTAGATTATTGAGAATTCGCCTCTCTTGGGAGGCTGTAATCCACTGGCCTCGTCATTAATGTTTTGATGTGCCAGTTAAAGGGCGGAATGTGGGGTACGAGAAAAATCAGAGCGAATTTGCGGTTTTAGCAAGGCTTTTCCCTGAGCCTAAAAAGCATCCAATCATCTCAGTTTGTGGGCAAACTGCCAGAAGTAACCGAGGAGCCGTATACTACCTAATCCAAAGTTATGATGATTGCTTAGGGTGGCCAACATGACCACCCTATTAAAGATAAGGGCGCTTTTAGTTGATCTAAACGGGTAACCACCCTAGCGAGTGATTACCTTAATCTCCGGTGGCTGACCAGGATTGCCTTGGATAGCTACGCTGCGCTGGTTAGCGTCGAGGTGGCGAACAATTTTGTAGACAGTCTCAACTTGTTCAGGGCTACCCATTTTGTTAGCCAGTTCTTCTAAGGAGAGGGGATGATCGGCCTGTTTTACCGTGGCCACCACCTGATCTTGCAAACTCAAAACGCTGGCGGCGGCTTTTTTGCCTGCTTCCACCCCAGGCTGGTGATAGGCGTTGATATTCACCAGCGAGGCGTAGATAGTCACCGCTCTCTCGTATAGCGCAATCAGCACACCCACCATGTGGGGCGTCACCTCTGGGATGGTGATCGTGATCGATTGGCGGTTATTCTCAAAAAGCGCTTGACGGGTGCCTTGCAAAAACCCAGACAGATAATCCCCGGAGGTAGCCCCCGGATCGACCTCTACCGAGTCGCCATTGCGGTCTCTAAGCACCTCAATCAGGGTGACAAAAAAGTTGTTGACCCCTTCCCGCAGCTGCTGCACATAGGCGTGTTGATCGGTGGAGCCCTTGTTGCCGTATACGGCGATCCCCTGGCAAACTCGATTGCCGTCGAGGTCTTTTTCTTTACCCAAAGACTCCATGATCAGCTGCTGCAAATAGCGGCTAAACAGCAGCAGACTGTCTTTGTAGGGCAAAATCACCATGTCTTTTTCACCCTGGCCGTGACCGGTGTAGTACCAGGCCAGGGCCATCAGGGCGGCGGGGTTGCGTTTTAGATCGTTGATCCGGGTGACGGCATCCATTTCCTTGGCCCCGGCTAAGATAGCGCGAATGTCGATACCCTGCAGCGCTGCGGGCAGCAGCCCCACCGAGGACAGCTCAGAGGTGCGCCCCCCCACCCAGTCTTGCATCGGGAAGGTGGCAAGCCAGCCCTCGGATTTGGCAATTTTGTCGAGCTTGCTGCCAGGTCCGGTGGTGGCAACAGCGTTTTTAGCAAAGTTGAGGCCTTCGCGCTCAAAGGCGGCTTTGACTTCTAACATGCCGTTGCGGGTTTCGGGGGTGCCCCCTGATTTAGAAATTACCAGCACCAGGGTGGTTTTGAGCCGCTCCCCGATATACCTCAAGGTCTTGTCGATGCCCTCGGGGTCGGTGTTGTCGATGAAGTGAATATTTAGGGGCGGATTAACCGGCCCCAGTGCCTGGGCCACAAACTCAGGCCCCAAGGCTGAGCCGCCAATGCCGATGGAGAGAATATCGGTAAAGCGCTCTTGCCCAGGGGGATAAAGATTGCCCGTGCGGATCTGTTGGGCAAAGGTTTCAATATTATCTAGGGTGCTGGTGATTTCGTGCCTGAGCGCATCGTTGGGGGCTAAATCAGGATCGCGCAGCCAGTAATGGCCCACCATGCGGTTTTCATCCGGGTTTGCGATCGCACCCGCCTCAATTGCTTCTATATCTTTAAATGCCTTTTCAAATCGCGGTGCCATCTCGCTCACAAAGGCATCGTCAAAGTTAACGCGACTGACATCCAGATAGAAGCCCATGTCTTCGTGATAGTAGAGCCATTCTTGATACCGTTTCCAAAGAGCCGCCGCATCCATAGGTGCCTCGCTTTTTATGTCTAGGGTGAGTGGGGGGAAGTGTTATGTATTGAGGTGTGTTTGACACACCTCAATACATAACACCTAAACACCTCCAGAAGCTTAACCCTGGATGATTCGAAAATTAGGAAAATCTCTAAAGGATTTTGGGATTTGCCCAAATCATCCCCATGGCGGACAGGCATCCGCTATAGGATGGGGTATATGGAGATAGGTGAGGGGTTTGAAATGGACTTAGGCACACTACAGGGTTGGCTAGACAACGCATCGTTTGCTGTCTTGTTTGCCACCATGCTGGTCTACTGGAGCGGTCTAGCCTTGCCTCAAATGCCCTGGCTGCAAACCATCGGCACCACTGGCATGGCCATCGGCAACCTGTGCATGGCCACCCTGCTTAGCGCCCGCTGGATTGAAGGGGGCTATTTCCCCCTGAGCAACCTGTACGAATCTCTCTTTTTTATCGCCTGGGGGATTACCGCTATCCACTTTGTCGCCGAGCGGATGAGCAGCAGCCGCTGGGTTGGGGCGGTCACTGCCCCGGTCGCCATGGGGATTACGGCCTTTGCGGCGTTGACCTTGCCCGACAATATGCAAGTCTCAGAGCCGCTGGTACCTGCGTTGAAATCGAACTGGCTGATGATGCATGTCAGCGTCATGCTACTGAGCTATTCGGCCCTGATGGTGGGCTCACTGGTTGCGATCGCATTTCTGATTGTCACCCGAGGCCAGGCGATTGAGCTCAAGGGCAGCTCAGTGGGTACCGGCAGCTTTCGCAATCGCCGCTACGAGTTAAAACGCGCCGCCGAGCCTGCCGAGCCCACTCTCGCAACCTCAGGCGCAACCTCAGGCGGCGGCACCGCTGTGTTAGAAAAAGCCGTGCCAGCAACGGCAACGGCGACCCTTTCTTTACAGCGCCTGACCCTGGCTGAAACCCTTGACAACATTAGCTATCGCATCATCGGACTGGGGTTCCCGCTGCTGACCATTGGCATTATTGCCGGGGCCGTGTGGGCCAACGAAGCCTGGGGCTCTTACTGGAGCTGGGACCCTAAAGAAACCTGGGCACTGATTACCTGGCTAGTGTTTGCGGCCTACTTGCACGCCCGCATCACCAGGGGTTGGCAGGGCAGGCGACCCGCGATTCTAGCTGCATCTGGCTTTATGGTGGTGTGGATTTGCTACCTGGGCGTCAATATTTTGGGGAAGGGGCTGCACAGCTATGGGTGGTTCTTTTAGAGCCAAAGTCCCAGGATGCCGATCCCCA
>JBCCRZ010000720.1:0-3194 GCA_039200855.1 Cyanobacteria bacterium P01_D01_bin.44
ATTTTTGTGCACTCCCCTCACCGTTTACCCTTGTTAAATTTTGCCTGCAAATCCGCCAGCGTCGCCGATTGCCCTTGCCCTTTACCCTGGCTCCCTGATTCTTTAAGCTTTGGCCCCTTAGGATTTGGACTCGGTCCCTTAATCTTTTCCCCTTTCGCCTTTCGCCCTTCCCCTTGCCCCCTTTCTACCCTTTCCCCATCCCCCGATCGCATCGATAACCCAATCCGCTTCAGCGACTGATTCACCTCCATCACCCGCACTTTAACCACTTGCCCTACTTGCACAATCTCTTTGGGGTCTTTAACGAACCGGTCCGCCAATTGTGACACATGGACTAGCCCATCCTGGTGGACACCAATATCCACAAACGCGCCAAAGTTAGCGACGTTGGTGACCACCCCCTCCAACTGCATGCCCTCTTTTAGATCGCTAATCTCATTGATACCTTCTTTAAACTCGGCATAGGTAAACTGGGCGCGGGGATCACGACCGGGTTTCTCTAGCTCAGCCAGAATATCGCGCAGGGTGGGCACACCCACGGTGTCGGTCACGTAGCGTTTGAGGTCGATTACCTTAAGCTTATCTGCCGCTTGAGAGATTTTCTCAAGGGGGACGGCGATATCGGTAGCCATGGTTTTGACCAGGTCATAGCGCTCGGGGTGGACTGCGGTGTTGTCGAGGGGGTTTTTGCCATTGCGAATGCGTAGAAACCCAGCGGCTTGCTCAAAGGCTTTAGGGCCGAGTTTGCTCACCTTGAGAATCTCTTTGCGACTTTGGAATGCGCCCTTATCGTTGCGGTAGGCGACAATGTTGTTGGCCACCGCTGGAGAGATGCCTGAGACATAGGTCAACAGCTCTCGGGAGGCCATATTCAGGTCAACACCAACGTAGTTGACGCAGCTCTCGACGGTCTCGTCGAGCTTTTGCTTGAGGCGTTTTTGGTCTACATCGTGCTGATACTGGCCGACGCCGATGGATTTGGGGTCGAGTTTGACTAGCTCCGCCAGGGGGTCTTGCAGCCGTCGAGCAATGCTGATCGCACCGCGCACGGTGATGTCGAGCTCGGGGAACTCTGCGATCGCAACCTCGCTGGCCGAATAGATCGACGCCCCGGACTCATTCACCATCACCTTAATCGGTGGCGTCTCCAATCTTTTAAACACCTCTGCCACAAAGGCATCGGTCTCACGGCTGGCGGTGCCGTTGCCAATGGCAATCAGCGCGATCTTGTGTTTCTCGATCATCTGCTGGAGGGTTTTTGCCGCCGCCTGTCGTTTACCCTCCCCCGTATGGGGAAAAATTGCCTGGTATTCTAAGAACTTGCCCGTCTCACTAATGGCAGCGACTTTGCAGCCGGTGCGAAAGCCCGGATCAATACCCAGGGTCGGTTTCATGCCCGCTGGGGCCGACAGCAAGAGATTTTTGAGATTGGCTTCAAAGGTACCGATTGAGGCGTCATCAGCCCAGGCTTTTTTCTCGCCGATGACTTCATTGGTCAGCGATGACTTCATTAATCGGTTAAAGGCATCTTTGAGCATTCCCTGGTAAAACGCCCGCACTGGTTTGTCGTGGGTTTTAATTTGGGTGCTGGCCAGGTAGCTCAAGATCTGATCTTCATCAAAGCTCAAAGAGAATTTGACAATGCCTTCCGTCTCTCCGCGCAGCAGGGCCAGCAGGTTATGGGGGGCAATCTTAGGGACTGCGATTTGATAGCTGCGGTACATCTCAAATTTAGTGCTGCCCTCGGGGTAGTCGTCCTTAATCTGAGAGGCAAAGAGCCCTTTGGTGAGAAATAGGTGACGAATGTGCGATCGCAACGCTGCCTGCTCGGCTACCCCCTCTGCCAAAATATCCGATGCCCCCTTGAGAGCCTCCTCGGCAGAGGCCACCCCTTTCTCTTCTGAGATATAGGGTTTGGCCAGGGTTGCTAAGGAGCCCGCTGACTTGCCCGACTGGTTCAGCTCAGCAATCGCCTCTGCCAGCGGCTCCAGCCCCTTTTCCTTGGCGAGGGTGGCACGGGTGCGACGCTTGGGACGGTAGGGCAGATAGAGGTCTTCTAACTCAGTTTTGCTCAGGGTCTTTTCGATTTTGGCCCGCAGATCGTCGGTGAGCTTGTCTTGGGCTGCGATCGCATCCAGCACCGTCTGTTTACGATCCATCAGCTCGCCTAGATAGGTGGCTCGATCCGCAATCTGTCTAAGCTGGATCTCATCTAACTCCCCTGTGCGCTCCTTACGATAGCGGGCAATAAACGGCACGGTGGCTCCTTCTGCCAGCAAATCCAGCGCAGATTGCACCTGGGCAGCGCTAACGGATAGTTCCTCAGCAATAATGGCAGCAAAATTCATGATCACGGTTTAATCATCGAGCGTATCTGAGTATAGCTCAGCCACCCGTTCTGTTATGAATCCTCATGACCGTACATCGGATTCCACACATCGGCTGGGTTCTCCGCAAAGACGTTAACGTGGACCATCCAGCCAAAGGCAGTGGGCCAAAAATCACCGTCAACCGCTTCGCAGGCGGCTTCGGTCGCAATCGGGCTTTCTGGGCCAAATACGGGCAGTCCATCCTGCTCAAGTGCCCACTGGTCGCCATCCCAAATGGGATCGGGGACACAGATGTTGGTGTGCAAATGCCAGCGTGTTATCGAGAGCGGTACCCGTTCATTTAGCTCTGCTTCAGTGGCTTCTGGAGGGGCTGTAAACATGGCCCCGAGCAGTTGCAACGAGCCATCGGGTTGTCGCTCGTAAAGCAGTGACCCAGGTTTTTGCGGGTCTAATCGCCAATTTTCTTGCCAGGAGCGCCGCAGACTCACATAGTGAACGATGTGCAAATCACTGGGGTCGGGGGGAAAGGGGCGATAGCCATCCGCCTCGGCGGCGCTGGTATCGGCATATTGGGCAATGGCCTCTTTAACGTCTTGAGCAAGGCCATCTGCCATCGCCAACTCCTCATCGGTGGGCGTTCGCATCGGCGTCATCCGCATGTGAGGATCATCCTCACCGTGGGAGGTCATTGACCCATTGGTGCCATTGAGCACACTCACACCCGAGTCTGAGGACTGGGCCAGCGCTGACGGCAGCCAGAGCATCATCACAAACAGCGCTAATGCAACGATACGAAAAGAGCGGCGTCTCAGAGACAGCATAGGCACAGACCCAAATGCAATCAGCCTATTAATCATCAAACGA
>JBCCRZ010000721.1:0-3177 GCA_039200855.1 Cyanobacteria bacterium P01_D01_bin.44
CAAAGTTGTGTTGACCTGGGCTGTATTTTGTTTTACGGCAACAATCATCTGTCTGATGCTTTCAATCAAGGCGTTAAAGCAGTCAGCCACAATGCCAATCTCGTCATCGGAGACCTCTGCCCGCACTGTAAAATCGCCTTGGACAGCGGTTTCCACCTGATTGAGCAAGTTGACCAGCTGATTTTGCAGCTGATCCTTTTGATGCTTTTGAGTGTAGAGTGTTTCGGCAAATAGGCCACTACGTTCTTTTTGTAAAAACAGATTTGCCTGCTCCAGGGCATAACCTAGCTGGTGGCCAATCTGATTTAAGAGAGAAATTTCATCGGGTCGCCAGTTTTGGGGATGCTCGTATCGATAGGCAATCAGTAAGCCTCGCAGGTTGCCGTCAACTAAGATGGGAACCGCTAAATGATTGGGGTTGGCAGCGGTGAGCAGCTGCATCGGACCATAGGCGGTTGACTCGGGTAAATGAAGATCATTGAGTTGGGCAGGGTGATGGGCAGAGCTTAGTTGATTGTTAGAGGTTTGACTGCCAGAGTCTGCGAGAATTGTGCCTTGAGAGTCTGCCTCAAAGCTGTAGACAATCATCCGGTCGGCTGCGATCGCAGCTTGAGTCTCCTGCACAGCGGTTGCTAACATTTGTTTAGGATCGAGAACGGCCCGGAGATTCTCAGTAATGGTATAAAGCTGCTGTTCTCGCTTGGCGACGGCTTGTTGCTGCTGCCGTAAGACTAACTGAGCTAGCGCATAGCCCACTTGAATTGACAGAACCTTTAGCCAGTCTTGCTCAAGATATTCCCAAATGCGGGCATCGGTACATTGATGGATGCAAATCAGCGCCACTAGTTTATCGTTAACTAAGATCGGTGCGACCAGGCTGGATTGAACTTCGGTACCTGCTAACAACCCAGGATGGGATTTGGGTAAAACGTTGCTTGAGATCTGATCCGAGCTAAAAATCTGACCGGATTGGCACTGTCTGAGCAGGTCTGGGGAGAGCGGGTGGTGGATAAATTGGCCGAGGAAGCTGGGCCAATCGTGTTCAACGGCTTCGGCGATTACCTGTGCGCTTTGATAGTCAGGGTCAACTCGATAGACCAAAACCCGATCTACCCGCAACAGGTCACGAATACCGTCAACGGCCCTCTGAAAAATGGCTTCTGAGGTTTGGAGTCTCTGAATTTGAGCGGTGAGCGCAGCAAGTGTCTTAAATTGCTGGGATTGATACTCATACTGCTGAACCTCATCCATCAGAGTCTGTTCGGCAGTGGTAATGTTGTCGGCAAGTTGGTTAAAGGTAACAGCGAGCTGCCCTAGCTCGTCCTGGGAAGAGATCTCGGCTCGGGCCTGCCTCGCACCAGATGCAAATTTGTGAGCGGTATTTTGTAGCCGTTTGATCGGGTTGACAAGGGTATTTCCTAAGAGCATGGCCACACCCACATCAATCAGCAAGATGACGATAGCCACAAGGAGTTGTATCGACAGACTCTTGATGAGCAAATCATTCAAGCTTTGCTCTGATAGGCCACGCACTAAGAGGGCCATGGGTTCACCCTGGCCCGGTTGAATCGTTTGGGCGGCAACGGTGTAGGTTTGCTCGTTCAGGGTGAGCCGGTGGGTAATCACCTGGCCCTCGGCAGCGATCGCCTGGGCTAAGAAGTCGTCATTGGGCAATGGCAGATTTGCCAGAGGAGTTGGGTCGATTGTGCCATTAGCCGGGTTCGTCAGGGGAGCGCTCTCAAACTCGCCGGTCGATTGTTGGAGATAAAGTGTGCTGTAGCTATTTTCATCAGTCATCAGCGCCGCTGGGAGCGCCGACAAATTGCCGCTGGTGTCGTACTCAAGTTGACTCATTGCCAGCTCCGATTTGGCTTGATTGGCGAGCTGTGTTCTGCCATTGGCCATGATAAAAACGGTGCTGACACTGATCAGCCCTACCACCGTAACCACATCAGAGAGCACTAGCGCGATCAGTTGTTTACCCCGCATAGAGAGTTTAGACATGCCCTTGAGGCGAGGAGATAACCTGCCTTTTGATGATTGCAAAGCATTAGCCGGGGTGGACTGAACCCTGGATAGATTGAGACGGTTGTTGGTTAAGTTGTATGGCATCATCTTTCAGAATTCCAAATCAGAGCTGAGAAAGAGCTGAGGATTTTTGGGATGTCTTGGGAAATGGCTAATAATTCTTATGAGGTGTCTGCCAGTGAGGTGTCTACCGGGTAATTCAGCAAACGCGACAGGCGCGAAGAGTTAATGCAGTCTCAAGACCGCAATTCGATACTTTATTCCCACCTGGGAGGGGCGACGGGGTGAGTTGGTTCGGTTGGAATAATCGATAGCTAATCCGCGTCGCACAGGCGAATTAGACAAGGGGCATTTGCAAGAGCGGTTCTTAGAGAGAAGGTGCGGTGCGTCTACAACCGCCAAACGGCAGAATATGTCAGTAAACAGGGTCGTTATTTGTTGTGGTAGTGCCCGTGATGCAGAGTCTGTTTGAATCAAGAATACACATCAAATGAGTTCTGGGGATGCGGAGTCCCACCCACCCTAGGCGTGTTGGTGTCGAATCAAAGGTCAGTAGGATCAAGGAGATTGTGAATATTCTTTCTCAGTCTTTTTACACGAGCTGTTCTTTTCTCAGTGAGTTCACGGATATATCATCAGTGCCTTAGGGGATTTATCAAAGTGGGCAGAGCTGCAAAGACTGAGGTCCCTTTGGCTTCAGACAATGCCTATAAACTACGTACGTGTTAGCACTGAGAATGACGAATTGCTACTACGATCTTTTGGTTTGAATGAGGTGAGGATTCAAAGGATTGTTTAGAGGTCGATACTCTGTTTGGCTAAGTCTGTGACTAGATTCCTGTCGAAAGCTTACAGTGAAAATTAGCCTTCATTCCTATCCTATATAGGTTTTTTTGATTTAGGTGAGCAGGGTAAATACTGGTTTTGGCACTTGCAAAGGATTCGGCTGATCCAATTATCTTAAGATTTTAGCGTTAAGGGTTAATACGAGTTTCTACGGAGAGAGCAAATCCGCCCGTTATTAATGTGGATGCTCGGGCGGATTCGGTTGTGAACTAAACCTTGGCTAGTTTGAACGCTGCCCCCAGCCCAGCCCCCATTTCTTCTGGGGTGATCTTGCCGTCATGGTCTATGTCGAGGGCGTCAAAG
>JBCCRZ010000722.1:0-3173 GCA_039200855.1 Cyanobacteria bacterium P01_D01_bin.44
ACAAATGATCGACAGCTTTGAGGGCACCGACGTTGACTATGTGATTATTAACGCCGCCGGGTGCGGCCACACCCTTAAAGAATACGGTCATATTTTGCGCCACGATTCGGTCTATCGAGACAAGGCGATTGCTTTTAGCAACCAGGTCCGTGACGTGCAAGAGTTTTTAGCTGAGGTGGGTCTCACCGCGAAGCTAAATCCTTTACGGGAGAAACCGCTCACGATGGTTTATCAGGATGCCTGCCACTTGTTGCATGGTCAGAAAATTAGCACCCAGCCCCGACAGCTGCTGCGACAGATTCCAGGCGTCAGTTTGAGAGAACCCATTGATGCGGCCCTATGCTGCGGCAGTGCTGGCGTGTACAACATGCTGCAGCCCCAGGTGGCCCATGAGCTTGGGCAGATGAAGGCAACCAACCTCCGCAAGACCGGTGCAGATTTGATTGCATCGTCAAATCCGGGCTGTTCTTTGCAGATTCTCAATCACCTTAAGCTGCAAGGGGAAAATCTGTCGCTGATGCATCCGATTCAACTGTTGGATCTGTCGATTCGCGGTGAGACCTTAAAGCTGAGCCTCTAATTCGACAATGCGCGCTTGCAACGGCTCAACCATCGCCGCCACCTCTGCCTCAGAATATCGAATGGGAATATGCTGGGGGCAGTTCCAATCAAACGCCTCGATGCGAATCACAATGGCTCGCTCAACCAGGGCGCTATAGTCAGGATCGCTCAGCTGCGCCAACAGCTCCGGATCATCTTCGACGACGGTGGCCCGGCCCCAAATCTTGAGGCGACGTCGATGGGCGTAGTCCATCAGAAACAAAAACACCCGCTCATCTTGGGACAGATTGCCCACGCTCAGGTATTGCACATTGCCCTGAAAATCGGCAAAGCCGAGGGTTTTGTTATCCAAGATTTTGAGAAACCCTTTTGGGCCCCCGCGAAACTGAATATAGGGCCACCCGGTTTCGCCCACCGTGCCCATATAAAAGCTGTCTCGCTCGGGAATAAACGCGGCAACCTTTTCATCGACGCTATCGTTGGCAGGGCCTTTGGCGACAAAGCGCTCATAGGTCTCCCGCGAGCCGCGCTCTGTTTGGATAGCTTTAACCGCCGGGGTAAACGCAATGTCTGCAAATTTACGAGCCATGGTCAGTTCCTCAAAAGTTTTCCTGCTTTGCAAAAGGGCCAAATTTCTTACACGGTCACCGGCGCTTCTATGCCTGCCATGCCGACAAAGCCGGGGAGCGCTTTAATGCGCTCAATCCAGGCAGAGATATTGGGGTAAGGAGCCAGGGAAATTTGACCATCGGGTGCCAGTGCTACGTAGGGAAAAATAGCGATATCCGCAATCGTAGGCCGATCAAGCTCAAGCCAATGACGGTCATTTGAATGGTTTTCTAACAGTTGTAAAATCTGCCCGGCTTTTTGGGTGGCCAGCTCAATATCGATGCTTTTTACCCCAAAACGATAATACAGTCGGGCGGTTTCGGGACCCTGGCGAACTTCACCTGCTGCGGTAGAGAGCCAGCGCACGACTCGGGCCAAGGCTTCTGGCTCACTGGGGAGCCAGTCTTCGCTGCCATATCGTCTGGCTAAATACACCAAAATGGCCTGGGCGTCTGCGAGGGTGGTCTCTCCATCTACCAGCACAGGCACCTGACCAAAGGGATTGATAGCTAAAAAATCGGGGGTTTTATGTTCGCCTTTCATCAAGTCAACTCGAACCACCTCGGGCTCGACCCCCAGCAGAGACAGCAATAAACGGACCTTATAAACATTGCCAGAGAGTTCGTGGCCATAGAGCTTGGGTGTGGCGTGATCCATTGGGTGTCTCCTCTTGTCTAGATCAAATGATGGATTGAAATAGGGCTGGTTAAAATAAACCTGAGCCAGAATTAAACCGAACGCTCGGTACAAATTTATTAAACCGAATGATCGGTATACTGTCAATAGGAAATCTGCTTTCAGCGGTCAACTTTAGGGGAGACGATATCTCCAGGAAGGGCTCTGATGCCTAAAATCAGCAGCTGAAAGTCCTTTTGATTCATTTTTTCGATTCATTTGCTGTCTAAGATCCGTTTATTCTCCGATGACTAAAGACGCTGCGATTGCAAAACTCACCCCGGTCTTTCGGCGCTATGGCTACGAAGGGGCCAGTCTGTCGATGCTCTCTAAGGCGACCGGGCTGGGCAAAGCCAGCTTGTATCACCACTTTCCCGGCGGCAAGGCCGAGATGGCCCTGGCGGTCTTGGGCCATGTCGCTGGGCAGGTAAAAGACTATGTTTTAAGCCCCCTGCAGGCTGAGGGGGAGCCCATTGAACGGATTCGCGCCATGGCTGGCGGCATCAGTACCCTATATCGCCAGGGGCAAGACGCTTGTTTTATGGCCATTTTCTCGATGGGAGAGGCCGACACGCTCTTTCACGACATTTTGCAACAGTCGCTGGCTACCTGGCTCACCCAGCTAGCTCAGACCCTGGTTGAGGCGGGCATTGGCGCTGGGGAGGCCGAGGTGCGATCGCGCAATACCGTCATGTCTATCCAGGGAGCCCTGATTTTGGTGAGAATTTTGGGAGACACCACCCCCTTTGATGACTTAATGGCAGAGCTGCCCGAGCGGTTGCTGGGCAAGTGATTTCCCAAGTGGGTTGCCGGGTCGAACAACGTCCTAAAAACCGCTGGACAAGCTGAGGCTCGGTAGTTCCTCAAGACGGCGGGCATCCTAAAGTGACCGAACTGTGACATCGGTCACCTAAATGCATGATTGGCCAGAATGTCTCTGACGACTCCACATCCAGCCCTATTTTCTCCACCACAGCCACCTGCGGTACTGTCATCCGCGCTGCTGGCGCTCAATCAATGCTCGGCCATCTACAGTGGTGATTTGGCAGCCGCCAGTGCGCACGTGACTAAAACCGCTGGCACGCTGCTTAATGTGGACAAATTTGGCCTCTGGCTGCTGCAAAAGGGTGAAACCGTACTGGTGGAAATCAATACCTATCTTTTGGATCAGGACACCTATTCCCGAAGTAATCGGCTCACAGTCGCAGATTATCCTGACTATTTTGAAGGCAGCCTGGGTAAGGGGGTGATGTTTGAAGATTTCGGTCAGACAACATCTGGTATGCATAAGCCCGCCGCTGCCGAGCCGTGGAAGTGGGTGCGATCGC
>JBCCRZ010000723.1:0-3169 GCA_039200855.1 Cyanobacteria bacterium P01_D01_bin.44
ACATTCTTTTTAGTAATTTTTTGACCGAGGGAATCCGATAGAGAACGCCAGAGTTGAGCACCTACATCCCGAATATATTCGGGGTGATAGCCCGCATCCTTAGCAATCTGAGGATATAACCGCCCTTCCCAAGAAAATTTGAAGACAATCTCTTGCACGTAGGACAAGCGCTCAGGAGCAACAATACTTTTGACCAGCGCCAGCGCTTCAGTATCGGTCATGGTTCAAATAAGGGGAGCTTTCGAGCTTACATAGCAAAATCCTTTCCTAATCCTATAGGCTTTTCTAAAAGTGCGCACTCGCTTAAGCTCCCTCACAGGAGACACCGCTGAACCTCAAAATAGGTATCGCCTTTGACCCAGATCGCAAATCTCAGAGACGAGGCAGTGATCACATCGCCCCACCCTTGTTCTGCAAATCGCTGGGCTGTGCGGCCTGTAGCCGATCAATCACCCTAAAGGTCTCTATCAGGCAGTATCAACTACCCTGATAGTAGATGTCCTCATATGTAAATAACCCTGGGCATCAGGTTGCCAGAAAGCAGCACAGCCCGGATGAGGGTATTGCAAAAAAGAGTTTTTAGAAAAGGTGAAGACCATACAACAATCTGTCTTAGATAAAGACTAAACCCTGTGAACTACCCTACTTTAAATTAAGAGCCCACAATCCACCTGACTGCATGGAGGGCAATTCTTCGATTGATTACGTTCAGCATAGTCGATGTCTTTAGATCAATCGCCCTAGAAAAGTAAGATAATTTGTAATGCCTTTGAAAGGCCCTTTAGACAAGCTGAAGGATGTTTAAAGCAGACGTTGTCCCCCCTGAGAACATGGCTAATTCTAACTCTTCTAATCTTCCTGAGGGGCTGATGATCGGCCCTGATGATCGGGTCCGTTGTGGGTGGCCAGGACAGCATCCAGACTACCTGGCATATCACGACCACGAATGGGGGCACCCCGTTGATAGCGACGTCCACCTGTTTGAAAAAATCTGTCTGGAAGGTTTTCAGTCAGGGCTTAGCTGGCTGACCATTTTACGAAAACGTGAGAACTTTCGAGCTGCGTTTGATGGGTTTGACTTTAAGAAGGTGGCTGGGTACACCCAAGCCGATGTTGAGCGACTCTTGCAAAATGCGGGCATCGTCCGCCATCGCAAAAAGATTGAATCAGTCATTAACAATGCCCAGCGAGCTTGCGAACTGAAAGCAGACTATGGCTCACTGGCAACCTACTTTTGGCAATACGAACCGGCCCCTGATGAGCGCCCCCAGCAGTTTGACCACAACACCCTGATGCCACTGTCTAAAACAGCCAAATCAACCGCCCTCAGTCGCGACTTAAAAAGGCGCGGCTGGTCCTTTGTCGGGCCGACCACTGCCTATGCCTTTATGCAAGCGATGGGGTTGGTCAACGATCATTTAGAAGGCTGCTTTTGCCGCAATGACCTTGAAACCGTTCGGCAGCAGTTCCAGCGACCTGCTTTCTCTGCCCCCTCACCCCCATCCCAGCCCAGAACCCCTTAAGCTGTAGATATCGGCTAGATCAATACGGAGACTCCCTTTGACCCATACCGTTCCCATTTATTTAGTAACCGAAACCCAGCTTCAAACAGACCATACAGACAGCGCTGCGTGGCAAACTGCATCCGGGTTTAAGGGCAAACCCGGTACCTATTGCCTGATTCCAGGGGCAGACGGCACCCTGGCAAAGGTGCTGGTGGGTAAACCTGAGCAGTTAGATGCGTGGGTATTGGGTGGCCTCAGTAAAAGTTTGCCAGCCCAGACCTATGCCCTGGCAGACAGCGTCTCGGCGGCGGCGGCCACCCAGCTTTGCCTGGGCTGGCAGTTGGGGCAATACCGTTTTGACCGCTATAAGCAGAACGGAGCAGAACCGTTGCCAACCCTTGAAATACCAGACGATGTCGATCAGGCTTACCTGCAAGCAGCCACGACAGCCACCTTTCTCACCCGTGATTTAATCAACACCCCCACCAGCGACATGGGCACCCCCCATTTAGAGGCCGCGGCCCGGGAGATCGCGGCAGCCTACGGCGCAGCGCTTACGGTCACGGTTGGAGATGACTTGCTAGCCCATAACTATCCGATGGTCTACGCGGTGGGGAAAGCCAATGTTGACCCCCCCCGCTTGATTGATCTGCATTGGGGAGATGCCAGTGCTCCCAAGGTCACCTTAGTCGGCAAGGGGGTTTGCTTTGATACGGGAGGACTCAACATGAAGTCCTCGGCGGGTATGAAGCTGATGAAAAAAGACATGGGCGGTGCGGCCCAGGTGCTGGGCTTGGCTAAATTGATCATGGCCATGGATTTACCGGTCAGGCTGCGAATGCTGATTCCGGCGGTGGAGAATAGCATTGCGGGTCAGGCAATGCGGCCCCTGGATGTGCTCACCTCCCGTAAAGGGATCACTGTCGAGGTCGGCAATACCGATGCCGAGGGCCGTCTGGTTCTGGCAGACGCTCTCTGGGAAGCCGGCAGCGAAGATCCAGCGTTATTAATCGACTGCGCTACCCTGACCGGAGCAGCCCGAGTGGCCGTGGGGACCGAGCTACCGGCTTTTTTCTGTAACGACGATGCGATCGCAACTGACCTCAAGCAAGCCGGTGACCAGGTAGACGATCCCCTGTGGCAGCTACCGCTGTATGCCCCCTATCGCCCTATGCTCGACAGCGCCATTGCTGACATTAACAACATCTCCAACGCCTCCTACGGCGGAGCGATTACGGCGGCCCTCTTTCTCAAAGAGTTCACCAAACCCGAGATACCCTGGATCCATCTCGACTTTATGGCCTACAACTTGCGTAGTCAGCCAGGACGCCCCGAGGGCGGCGAGGCGATGGGGATGCGGGCGTTGTTTGAGTTGATTCGGCGGCGATTTGGGTAGTGGGTAGTGGGTGTCAAGTATTTAGATGATAGGCGGGTTGAGGGACCTAAAACCTAAGGGATATGCAAAAAAATAACACACCAATATCTATATCTATTTCGCGAATACGCCCTCATCCCCTAACCCCTTCTCCCACAACTGGGAGAAGGGGAACTGGAAGATCTAGCCCCCCTCTCCCAATCGTGGGAGAGGGGCTGGGGGTGAGGGCTTAGCGTTAGATTATTTAACCGCAAGTTCCTAAAGCCTAAAACCTAAGACCTTCTCGCTG
>JBCCRZ010000724.1:0-3162 GCA_039200855.1 Cyanobacteria bacterium P01_D01_bin.44
AGATTTCTAAGCCATGCAAGCCTATGGCAAATCTGATGTGAAGTATGACTGGTGGGCAGGCAATGCCCGCTTTGCTGAGAAGTCAGGGTTATTTATTGCGGCCCACGTGGGGCAGGCAGCTCTGATTACATTTTGGGCAGGGGCCTTTACCCTGTTCGAGCTATCTCAGTATGACCCATCCCTACCTATGGGCGAACAAGGGTTGATTTTGTTACCCCACCTAGCCACTTTAGGGTTGGGGATAGGCTCAGGGGGCAACATTGTTGATACTTATCCGATGTTTGTGGTCGGAGTATTGCACTTGATGTCATCGGCGGTGCTGGGCGCAGGGGCCCTGTTCCATACCGTCAAAGGCGAGCCCGACCTGCAACGGGTCGAGGGGCAGGCCCGTAAGTTCCATTTCGATTGGGATGATCCCAAGCAGCTGGGGCTGATTTTAGGGCACCATTTATTGTTCTTGGGCATTGGTGCGCTGTTGCTAGTGCTCAAGGCGACTCACTGGGGTGGGCTATATGATGCCACTATCGGAGAGGTGCGACTGGTCACCGACCCCACCCTCAACCCGTGGACAATTTATGGGTATCAAACCCACTTTGCTTCGGTTGACAACCTAGAAGACTTGGTTGGCGGTCACGCCTACGTGGCGAGCCTGTTAATCGGCGGTGGCATGTGGCATATTCTTGTCCCACCGCTGGGTTGGGCCAAAAAAGTGCTGATCTTCTCGGGTGAAGCGATTCTCTCCTACTCCCTGGGTGGGATTGCTCTAGCTGGGTTTGTCGCGGCTTACTTTTGCTCGGTCAACACCCTGGCTTACCCGATTGAGTTTTATGGGCCGGTGCTGGATATCAAGCTAGGGATTACTCCCTACTTTGCCGATACAGTTGAGCTACCGCTAGGCACTCACACAGCGCGCTGCTGGCTCGCGAATGCCCATTTCTTTCTGGCCTTCTTTTTCTTGCAGGGACATCTTTGGCACGCGTTGCGCGCCATGGGGTTTGACTTTACCCGCGTTTCTGATGCCCTAGATGCCACAGCCACAGTCAGTACTGCAGCTGATTCTTAGAGCACTCTCCTGTGGAGTTTTAGCTGAGTTTTAGAGTTCCCATTGCCATCTGGTCACTGGTATGACTGAGTGATGGTTCTCCTCTCACGAGCCTGGATCTGCCTAAGAGATCCAGGCTTTTTTATTAATTAAAAATATCTACTCCTGTGGTGGCTCTTCATTCACAGAACGCCAATGCCCATCGCAAACAGCTTCAGACGCTGAGTGACATAGCTTGGCAATATCACCTTAAAGCCCCCGTCTATCTAGCTCTCGTCACCCGCCTATCCCATTGTCATCTAATAGGCGGGGCTATCTTTGCCTATTTGTTGGTGAGCAGCGGCGATTTTCTCATGAGGCTTTAGCCAACGGGTATCCAGCGATCCCGAGATTTTCTTAAAAAGAAAGATTCTCATTTAGTCCGTGATGTATACTCTATTTAGTTGACAATTATTATCAAGTAATCACAAAGGACCACTATGGCAAAAGTAGGTTTGTTTTTCGGATCAACCACCGGCAAGACTGCTGATGCAGCAGAGCAGATTCAATCCGCGTTAGGTGGCGATGCAGTTGTCGATCTCCAAGAGATCTCAGATGTTGAACTAAGTGCCCTCGCCGGATATGACTATCTCATCATCGGTAGCCCAACCTGGAATATTGGTGAGTTACAGGATGACTGGGCGGGCGTGATTGAAGATCTCGATAATGTCGATTTTAGCAATAAGACAGTTGCTTATTTTGGCACAGGCGATCAGGTTGGGTATGCAGACAACTTCCAGGACGCAATGGGTATTTTGGAAGAAAAAATCTCGGGCCTTGGGGGCAAAACGGTGGGTTACTGGCCCACTGATGACTATGATTTCAACGAATCACTGGCCATTCGTAATGGCCAGTTTTGCGGCCTTGCTTTAGACGAGGATAATGAGTCTGATAAAACGGAGACTCGTATTCAGGCTTGGGCGACTCAAGTTAAGCAAGAGATGAGCTTGTGAGGACTCGTAAATCGATAGCCTCGCACTCTGTTGCATGGACCTCTCCCTTTTCAAGGGGGATTGAGCGGGATCTCTGAAGGCTAAAGTGATTGGCGATCCTCCCTTCCCCTCTTGAAAAGGGAGCTTTGAGTCACCATTAGGTTATTTCTCAACAGACACTAAGGCGTTCTCCTGTTACCTGATAGATTTTCCTCTTTAGGCCGATGGTAGAGTCAGGCGTTAGAGACGCTCCTTCGCTTTGCACTACTATCGGTTTTTCTTAAGCAATGACTTTACGTTTGATCTCTTTGTCGTGATCTCTTTGCTCTGACCTCTCTGCACTTGCTCTCCTATGACTATGTTTGCCTTCGCTTTTCATGCAATTCTAAGGATGGGTTGCACCCTCGGCATCTTCAGCATTTTAGGTTTGTGCGTGTGGCGCTGCTTAACCGTGCTCAAGCAAGGCACTAACTATATCAGGCAGTTACATAGCATTCCCTGTAGCCAGTGCGCTTATTTTACCGGAGACTATCGGCTGAAGTGTACGGTAAATCCAGTGACGGCTCTGACCGAAGCGGCAATCGGATGCGCTGACTATGAATCGACTCTCAAGCAGCCCTGTCTTGGGGGGTGCGGCTATCCTGTCTGGAAATCCTCTTCTTGCCATCATGCCACAGACCTTGTAAAGCGTTAAGGGGGCTGACACCTCACGGCTGGGAGCCAATGGGGATGGCGGCTATTGCCTCGTGAGTATCGCCTAGGGAGTTTTACCTGAGTTTTATCTATGGATCCTCTCAATCCATGTCGAGCCCATCTCTGTTTTTCATAGGGTGGGCTTTTTTTTACCTCACAAAACCAGACATGTTTATGAATCGCTGTGAGGGTTACCCAAAAGATGATTTGCGCCCAATGGGAATACATAAGGGTGTGCCGGCCACGGGGTCTTCAATAATCCGGCAAGTCAGCCCAAACACCTCCTGCACCAACGCTTCTGTCATTACGTCACCCGGCTTTCCCTGGGCATAAATCTCACCTGCCTTTATCGCAATTAAATGGTCTCCATAGCGGCAAGCCTGGTTTAGCTCGTGCAGCACCATCACGACTGTGCGCCGCTTTTGTTGATTTAAGTCATAGAGCAAATCCAGCACC
>JBCCRZ010000725.1:0-3159 GCA_039200855.1 Cyanobacteria bacterium P01_D01_bin.44
GAATCGATCGTTTTATAAACAGGATTTGCGCGATGCTGTTTTTGACCATTGTGATCTGAGGGGGTGTGACTTTAGATATGCACAGCTCCAGGGGGCGATCTTTCAACAGGTGCGATTGGGGATTGCCCGCAACAGACTCTTTGGGTATAGCGCGATCGCACTTGGGGTGGCTGTGCTTGCCTTTAACGCCATTAGCCACATGGTGTTTGGGATATTAGGGCTCACTGTCCAGGATCCAGCCTGGGGGTTTGTCATTGCACTCTATGTCAGCCTTGCGATCGCAGGACTGGCGGCTTTGCCTAAACGCAGGTTACCAAGACCCGTGCGCAAACTGACTATCCTCCCCGCCCTTGCCACAGGGGCACTGCTGGGCTTTTATTACGGCGGACGTGCAGCTGCTGAAGATCCCCAATTGGCAATTATTGCGGCTAGTTTGGCAGGACTCAGCACGGGTTTGTTTTGCTTAGCTAGGCCCCAAGCAAATTGGTTTGCCAGCCTGATGAAAGTCGTAGGGGCGATAGCTGCCTATGGTCTGGCCTTTGCCGCAGTGGGCATGGCCAGTGCTGGATTGAGTACTGGACACAGTCTGGTGGGCTTGGGCTGGGGTACCCTGACGCTGGTCTACTTTGCCCTGGCCCTAAAGGGCTCAGAAGACAGCCGAAAATTGCTAATGCAAGCAGCCAGCACCCGGTTTCAAAAGACGGATCTAAGCCAAACTCGCTTTGAAGGCGTTTCTCCCGATCCGCACTTTCTCAGTTAGACTGTCCAGCCTCAAATAGTGTTAATAGCACAGCTGTCCCAGCCATCCCCAGGGCCAGACAAAACCCGAGCCAGAGACCAAACGGCAGCTCTACCGAGCGTAAGTTAAAGAGGGTAATTGAAACCGGCGTCGCATTTTGGCTGGCGATGATTGCGATCGCACAAATCAGCACGGCAGGAATAAAGATTAAAAACGGCTTGGCCATAGCTGCTACTTATCAGGGGAGCAATAGAGCAACTATACCGAATCCTGCCCTTTATCGAAGCCTGACACTCTCTAATCCCGTATACAATTGACCGATTAATGGGCATCTTAGTCCACAGGGTCGAAGCAAGCGGCCTTAAAGTGCTTGTTGCGTAACTTCTAGATAAATATGCTCTAACTTCACGGGGCTGCGCGAAATTGAGTCAATGGGCAGTCCTTCAAAGCGTTCGATCAGGTCTTTAAGCTCAAGCTGTTGCGGAATCCAAAAGGCCAGGTCTGAGCCGTAGTGGCGGGGGGTAAAGCCGTGCTGCTGGGCTCGGGCGATCGCACCGGGCTCATCGGTGGTTTGCAAGGTGACGATCTCTTGGGCGGGGATGTGGACTTGTAATTCGCTCAAGGTGCCCTGGGTGAGGAGTTGGCCTTGTTTGATAAAACCGATGCGATCGCACAGGCGCTCTGCCTCATCCAGCAGGTGAGTGGTCAGCAGCACCGTCACCCCCTCCCGTCGCAGGTTGCGGATCAGAGTCCAGACTTCATGGCGAGCCTCAATATCTAGACCGGTGGTGGGTTCATCTAAGACCACTAGCTTAGGCTGATGCACAATCGCCACGGCCAGGCTCAGTCGCCGCTGCATGCCACCGCTGAGGGACTCCACCACACTGTGAGCCCGATCTTTCAAGTTCACGGCGTTTAGACAAAACGGAATGCGCTGAGTTCTTTGAGCTGCACTGAGACCGTACACCTTCGCAAAAAAGGCAAGATTTTCCTGACAGGTCAGGCTTTGGTAGAGCAAGTTTTGCTGCGGCATAATGCCGAGCAGCAATTTAGTGGCCTCAGACACCGGCTGCTGGCCGATCAAAACGCGTCCCGTATCTGGTTTAAGCAAGCCGCTCAAAAGATTGATGGTGGTGGTTTTACCCGCACCGTTCGGCCCCAGCAAGCCATAGATTTCACCAGGGTGTAGCGTCAGGGTTAAATCCGTTAACGCTGGCCGTTTGCCGTAGGTTTTTGAGAGATTCTGGATTTTTAACATTCAGACTGGAGCAGGTCAAACGGGTGCGATCGCGACTTGGTATCAGTATTGCATTAGAATCCACAAAGCGTGATCCCCGTAAACTGATGTCGAACGAGCAAACCGCGGTCCTGGAAATCAATCAAGCTTTTTATCGTGCCTTTGAGAAAAAGGACATAGATGCAATGGAGGGTGTTTGCTCAAAAGGGATTGGCAGTCTTTGCATTCACCCCGGTCGCGAGGTGATCAAAGGCTGGGATGCCATTCGCCGATCGTGGCTGCAAATCTTCAAGGCAACCCGATATCTTGAGATTGATCTGGATGTGATCTCGGTGGAGGTATCCGGCGATCTGGCCTATGTCGTTTTGGTGGAGAAAGTGATGCAGGTAGCAGGCAACCGCCGGTTAGAAGCCAAATCAATGGCAACTAATACCTTTGAGCACATGGGTGGCCAGTGGTATTTGATCCATCACCACGGCAGCCCCATCATGGAGTAACCGACCTCGGCTTCACCAGACGTAGCGCCCCCACTTCCTCACCGAGCACAGCGACCTCACCGAGCGCAGCGACCCAACAGGCTACTAAATCAAAATTCAATGCCTGGTTGTGCCTTCACCCCTTGCTCCTTAAACGGGTGCTTCACCAGGGTCATCTCAGTGACTAAATCCGCCTGCTCAATCAGCGCTGGGGGCGCTCCCCGCCCGGTCAAGATGATATGAGCATCTGTGGGTTTCTCAGCCAGCCCCGCCAGCACCTCTTCCACGGTCAGATACCCCATTTTTAAGGCTATATTCACTTCATCCAGTAGCACTGTTTTATAAGCAGAGTTACGAATGTACGTCAGGGCCTTTTGCCACGCCTTCTGCGCCATCTCTGTATCGCGCTGGCGGTCTTGGGTTTCCCAGGTAAAGCCCTCTCCCATAGCATGAAAGACAAGCTGGTCAGGCCAGTGGCTGAGGGCAGCTTTCTCGGCAGGCTCCCAACCACCTTTGATAAATTGCACAATGGCGACTTTATAGCCGTGGCCGAGCGATCGCAACACCATTCCCAAAGCTGCCGTGGTTTTGCCCTTACCGTTGCCGGTATTGACAATGACCAAGCCCTTTTCTTGACTACGCTCTGCCAGCCGTTTGTCCTGAACTTCCTTCCGCCGTGCCATCTTGCGCTTGTACTGCTGATCCGA
>JBCCRZ010000726.1:0-3156 GCA_039200855.1 Cyanobacteria bacterium P01_D01_bin.44
GCGAGACTGCAAGACCTGCTGCCAGACATCCTGGGTCAGCTCATCTAAAAAGGCGAGAAAAAAGGCGGGCGGGGTTTCAAAAGTGACGGGGTTGGCCCAGGTATAAAAGTCGGGGGCAGTGCGAATGAGCTGTTTTAGTCCCCGATCTGTGAGCCATAACACCAGGGGAAAAGGAAACTGGCGGAACTCTTCACGAATTTGATTTGTCGCAGTGAGCATTTGCTCCAGGTCGTGCACCCCGGCTAAGCCGTAAACCATCAGGGCATCTGGCGGCGGGCTACTGAGGCTATCTCGGAGGGTGGTAAATAGTGTAGTGGTAGTTGGGGCGAGGGTGATTTCGTCAAAGGGGATGGGGCACTCCTGTCGCAGCTGCTCTACGAGCGCCTGTCGCTGTCGGGTGGAGTTGCACACGGCCAAGATTAGCTCAAATTCTCCCTGGGAAAATCGTAAGAGGCGGCACAGCTCTGCTAGAGCCTGCTGGTTGTGGCGATCGATGTCGGTGGGGGGCACCTCAGACATGGGGGTTAGCTCCTGATCCTGAAGGCCCTCATCCCCCAGCCCCTTCTCCCAATACTGGGAGAAGGGGAGTAGCCCCTTATGCGAGAAGGCTTCCATCCACTCAGAGGTTCTTTTCCGTAGAAAAGCTCACTCTGCTCAAAGTCCTTCTCCCAAATTTGGGAGAAGGATTTAGGATGAGGGCAAGAAGTCTGACATAGATAAATCTTCATTCCTAATCGACCAGCTCCTCCGCGGCCAGCAACACTGGATTTAAATCAAACCAGGTTTGTCCGGCATCCCGGTATTCAAACACAAACAAACTGCGCAGCAGGGCCTGATATTCGCCTTCGCCTCGGACAGCTTTGGTGCGATGTACCTCTCGCAGGAGCGCCCACTCGTCGATGTCGATGGCCTTGACCAAGTCGCTCAGTCGCAGGCTGATCACCCGATCGAGCAGGGCCTGGCTAAAGGGCGGATCGGCCTTCTTTAGGCAGTAGTTGACTAACACTAGCAGATTTCTGACGTGGCCACCGCTGGCTAGACATAGCCGATCTAACGTATCTATTGAGTCAAAGAGCTGCCTGACCTGGGCCAGCTGCTGCTCGGCGGGCAGCTCAGGAAAAGCCCGCGCCAATATCATCCGCCGCAGAGCGCTGAGCCCGGCTTCGCAGGGGCTGCCGTCCCGGTTTTGAGTGCGTACCATGGACAAGATCTGGGGGCTGGCCCCAAACCGATTGGTGAGGTTTTCTTTTTCATTTGAGAACGACAGCACCAGCGGTATGGTATACACCACATGGCAGCGCAGCTTTTTGAGCTGGTCGCCCCGGTCGACAAATAGGTATTCGGGCTGACGGCGGTTTTGCAGGCGGGGCTTATTGTCGATGCGGTCCAGGTTATCGACGATGACGACCAGCCCGGCTTTACCCTGGTCGATCAGCTGCTGGTTGGCGGTGTCAATCAGCTCACTGTTGATCACCTCCAGAATCGTATTGATGCGGGGTTCGAGATGCTGGCGCAGGAGCGATCGCACATCTTTACTATCTTTAGCCTTGGTGGTCAGCTCCCCAATCCCAAACGCCAGGGAGTAAGTGCCATCCTCAGTGCTGAGGCCCACCTCATCGGCCACCTTCAGGCCACCCACCTCGGGGATTTTGACTTTTAGCCCGGTGACTTCTGAGTTGAGCAGGTCGGCGGCCCCTTTGAGCATCTGCTGAAAGCGATTAGGCGCGAGTCGCACCCTGGCCGCCTCCAGACTTTTACTGACCTGTTTAGCAATGGCCAGCAAAATATCGCTGATGTCTACATCCCCCATGTCCAGGTCATCGGTAGACTCAAAATAGACCACATGGTAGCCCTCAGCCTCCAGCGCCTGCTGTAGCCGGGAGAGTTCCGTAGACTTGCCGCAGCCAATATGCCCCGTAAACAACTGACAGGTCGGCTCCTGCCCCGAAAAAGTAATCGTCCGCTGTAGCTCGCGCACCAGATCGCTACCCCGCACCTCAGAGAAATCGATGTAATATTTCCCATCGCTGGGGGAGGCCAGATTAAGGGTCTTGCTGGGGTTACACGCTCGGAAAAACCGACCTACATCAAGTGGCATTTTAGGTTTTGGGTTCTAGGTTTTAGGGTTTAGGTTCTGGGTTTTAGGTCTATATGTTATGGACTGAATTAGTTAGGGTAGGCAGTACCCACATATCAATTATTCTACGATTCAGCTCTGTGTCTGCCTGCCTGTCTGCTCATTTTCCTATCCCCGCTGGTCTCGACACTGGGAAGCGTGGTTGGCGCTGGCGGAGCGGGGGTAGTGGGTGATGGGTGATGGGTAGTGGGTAGTGGGAGAGAAATTTTCGATTTTGGATTTTCGATTTTGGATGTCCCGTAGGGTGCGTTCTGGGGGACCGATTTTTGCGAGCGTAGGGATTGCTTGGAACGCACCGCTCAGCGTTGATAAGTGAAGGCCGAAGCGCTTCGCCACATTTGGCGGTAGGCAGCGGAAGCAAGGGGGATTGAGGGTCAGCGGTTACAATGGTGGGAGGCATTTATTTGAGCTTTTTGAAGTGCTGTGACTGCAGGTGTTCGTCCTAAAACGATCAAATTTCTGAAAACGCCAACTTCGCAGGGGTGGGTCGAGCAAGCGATCGCAAATCTTGACACCGTCCTCCTCGACCATTCTCACTGTGAGCGCAAGGCGGCGGGGGTGGCGCTGAATATGATGTTTCGCTATCCGTCGAGCAAGGCACTGGTCGAGGCTCTCACAGACATTGCCCAGGAAGAACTGAGCCATTTTAAGCAGGTCAACCAGTGGCTTGAGAAACGCGGCGTGCCCCTTAGAGCGCTACAGCCGTCGCCCTACGGAGCCGGACTACGGGCTCAGGTACGGCGCGATGAGCCCCAGCGAATGCTTGATATGCTGCTGGTTGCCGCCCTGATCGAAGCCCGCAGCCACGAACGGTTAGGTCTGCTGGCTGAGCATTGCCCCGATGCAGAGCTGGCCCGGTTTTATCACAGTCTGATGGCCTCAGAAGCCAGACACTACGGCGCGTATTGGATGCTGGCGACGACCTATTTTGAGGCCGATGAGGTAAATTCCCGACTGGCGGCGCTAGCAACCATCGAGAGTCAGCTGCTAGAAACGCTACACCCCGAGGCACGAGTTCA
>JBCCRZ010000727.1:0-3154 GCA_039200855.1 Cyanobacteria bacterium P01_D01_bin.44
GCCGTATCTAGACTTGAGAGGTAGTGGTTGGGCTCACCAGCAGGATAGTCAATGGGATATTGTTGGTCTTTTTCAAAATCCCAAAGGACCAGCTTGTTGAATCGTCCACCGACGGCCAGAAGGCTATTTTGCTCACCAACCGGGGCAATTGACTGGATGGCAAAGCCAAACTGCTGTTGTTGCTGGGGAGATGTTTTCTCACCCAGATTAGCCAGGTTTCCGATCGCCCAGCGCAAGACCAGCCCGCTGCCATGGGCACTAAAGAGACTTTGGGAATCATGGCTAAATTTGAGGTCAAAGACCCGATCATCTCGCTGAAAGACGAGTGATTTTGGTGATTGCTGAGATAGAAAATCCCAGAGCTGAATTTCACCATTCTCTAAACCAGCGGCTAGCAAATCATTATTACGGGGGCGATAGCGCACTACGCGAATGGCTTTATCTGTATTTGTCAGCGTATCTACATCTTGCAAACGGGGAGAGACCTGCCACCGATGAATGGTATGGTCATCGGCAGCGCTAATGATGGCATTGGCCTGACCATCAAACTGGACACTATTGACCGGGCCACGATGGCCTGCTTGCCAATAGGTGGGTAAAATAGCCCCCATGCCCAGGCAGCCTAGCCCTAGGCATTGTACCCAGAAAGGAACTTTGGGGGTTGCAACAAGTTCAATCGTGCGGGCGCGTGGCCGCATTTCTGTTTGCTGAAGCTGGGGACGCAGCTCAAATTGCTGTCGCCGCCGCCAGCCTATCCAGGGGGCCTTGGGCAGGAGAGTTAACGCCATCTGAGCAAGGTCACCGGCTTTAAGATCGACCTGGGCTGGGCTGAGTTGAAGGATGTGGGATGTGGTGGGTGCTGGCGTCGGTGGACGGCGACGTACAATGGCCCAAAAGCGCTCATGCCAGGGCACGTCAATACGAGCCAGCGTCATGGCAACGGATTGTTCAACGTTACTGCGGTTGTTGAGTTCAAGCGTATACCGAGTTGATGGCGCATGCTCTCGTGGATCCGGATTCGAGTCTGACTCGTTGTCCCTCTCATTAGTGCGCTTCTCAATAAGCTTGCAGGTAAATTCAACCCAGCCAGTTGGCAAGAGAGTGAGGCTACCCGTCTGACGCACCAAAGGCGCTTCGGGATGACTGACTTCGATGTCAAAAGGGTATACCTTGGCCTCACTGGAGAGCGGTGGTTGACACATAAATAGTACATGGGCACTCCCTTGGGGAGCCACCTGCAACCGCCGTTCGTGGCCATCGGTGAGCCATGCATTAGGTAGCCCTTTAATCACTACACGAAGATTGGCCGCATTGCGATTGGGATTGTGCAGCTGTAGAGGAATCTCAATCAGGTTCCCTGGATCTGCCTGAAAGTCGGTCTGGGGAACCTGTAGGATGGGGGACAGTGCCCCAGAACCGGCTACGACCAGATTGACTAATTGTCGATCTTCTTCACCCAGTTCTAAACAGGTCACGTTGATGTTGAGGTTCATCTTGCCGGTAAACCCGCCTGGGATCGGGGGGACTTCCAGAATGTTCACCACAAAGTTGACCTGATCGCCAGCGGGGATTTTGGCTGATATGTCTGGGGTCAGTCGGTACCAGTCTGGCGCGGTTTGGCGATCTAGCCCTGAGGCCGACAGGTCAAGTGCAAAGGTGGCAAAGCGATCGCTGAGATTGTTGACCGTAACTTCGAACTGGTCGTCACCTGCCCCCAGGTGGACGGTTTGAGTCGATAGTTGGGTGAGGATTTGTTTGGGCATTGGTCGGGAGGGGAGGGGTGGTGGGTAGAGGGTGGAAAGGCAGGGGGAGATGGGGAGGATAGGGGGGATGAGGGAAATGAGTAGATGGGTAGGGTGCGTTCAACACAGCCGGTAATAGCTGAGATTAGGGATATCGTTAATCAACGCACCTATTCAGAAACCGCGATTCAAAATGGATAATTTTGTGGGGGCAGTGCCCGCATGTCCGCCCTTCGGCATTTGGTGCAACCAATCAGGGTTTATATAGTAGGTGTCAGGGGGTGTTTGATGGGGCCATCCATTGATGCATTTGACGACGGTGGGCGGCTAAGGTCAGCAAATTAATGCCCAGCTCTTGGGCGCTGCGGATTTCTTCTCGGGGGAGGTCAGATAGGTGACCCCAGGCTTGGGGCAGGGACCCGACCAACAACAGTAAACCGCCCCAGCCGTAAAGGCCAATGGGTTGGCTGTTGAGGGTGGGCCAGCGGCCAAAGTGAAAGGGTTGAGATCGTACTCGATGATCGGCTGGCAAATTACCTGCATCGGGTAAAGCGAGCCTCTCTGTTTCAATGAAGGACTGGAGTGGGGCGGCTAGCTGGGCGACTGCATCTTTAATGCAGGATTGGATCTCAATCAATTCTTGTTCGGCAGAGGCTTGTAATGAAGGGGTTATCCCTTTCCGCTTGGCGGCGACACGCAGCTCGGCTTCGACCTGATATAACTCGCCGAGTGAACCAGCGGCAGCTTCGATCAACATCACACCCCCGCGCTTAAGGTAGAGTGCCAGCCGATGTTGTTCGGTGCGATCTAATTGACAAAAATTGTCATAGGAGAGATGACTCAGATCGCTCTTGAGAGGCTGGGAGATAACCTGGCCTTGCAGAGCTGGATAAAGACTGGGTAGTGCCTTGAATAGTTGCTCAAAGTGGGAAATGCTTTCGCGACGTCGTGACCAAGCGGCAACCCTGGCTGTGATTTGAGGACGAGGCTGTACGGGCTGACGATAGCGGAGGTCGAGCTGATTCGGTGTGGGGGAGAAGACATCTTCAGGGGGTGAGATCGCATCGCTCCCCGCCATCATGCTCACCCGACAAAGCTCCACCTCATCAGCTTCCGCAGGTACATCCTTTTCTAAGATTTGGAAGGCTTCTTGCACAATATCGGCTTGGGAGGATCGTTCTGAATGCTTGAGGACAATATAAATCGTGGTCTCTTCGGTAGGTTGAGCCGAGAGATAACAGCTTTCTGGCTTAGCGACCACAATGGGGTTGCCCTGGGCATCGATGGCTAAACCAGGTTGAATGGTGAGCCAGCGGGGCTGGCGATATTTGCTCGGGGCGACCTCGGGAATAGGGCCAACACTCACCCCTAACCCGCTCACAATGCCGCCCTGATGCAGGGCCTCATAGTGA
>JBCCRZ010000728.1:0-3147 GCA_039200855.1 Cyanobacteria bacterium P01_D01_bin.44
GACCTCAGCCTCAATCGAACCCGTCAGGGGTTAATTTCTGCCTATGGGTCATATCAGTTTCACTGGGCACTGCCGATTTTATACATGCAGCCCAGTTTCAATGGCTATTTGACCGAAGCCCATCGCCTAGAAGGTCGCCAGGAGCAAGACTACCTCGATCAGCTATTGACGCCTGATCAGGCTGCCTCGGCGGTTGTCCCAACATCCGGTGCAGCTGACCTGGCCGCGTCTGGTGCGATCGCATCCAGCGTGATAGAACCGACCAAGCGGGCTAGTGACGGGGTAACGCCAGACATTCCGACGGCTGAGCTAGATGAGCTGGTAGAAATCTTAGAGTACGACGAACTGCTGCGGTATGACGATGATGACGGCTCAATGGCCGAAATCCTTGGACAGCTATCAGATCCAGCTGAGGAAACCGCTGTTGGACAAACCAACGGTGCTGCCCAGGCTGAGGTTGCCCAGCTAAGCCACCCAGAAGCCCCCCTAGTTCCCCTCGAAAACATCCAAGCAAAGGCTCAATTAGACCCCATCTCAGAGCCCCCCCCAAATAATACAGTGAGTGCCCGGCCTCCCTCGTCTGAGACCGTCACCCCATCTCAGTCATCCCAGCCTCGACGACGCAGGCGACTGGCGTGGTTGGCTGGGGCTGGTTTGTTGGTAGCCGCAATGGTTGGCTTTAGTTGGGCTGATCCGCTGCAATGGTTTAAGGCAGAGTCTGGGCCTCAGCTACCTCGGATTGGTGGACCGAGTACCGGCGCGGGGCTGAATCCGATTGGTCAGGGGAGTCAGGCTTTGGTGAATGGGGATTTGGACACGGCGACCGAGATGGTAGGCATCTTGATCAGCCAAAATAACCTGCAGCAGGCCATGAACTTGATCATGTCCGCCGATGAAGATCAAAAGCAAGATCCGGTCATGTTGTTTTTAAAGGGCCGGACCCAGTGGGAGCTGCATAAGCAAGGTGTCTCTGAGTACAGCACAGCGGATGCTATGTCCTCGTGGCAGCTGGCCCATGAGTCTAACCGACGGTGGGTGGATGTGCTGACCGCTTTGGGCTTTGCTTATTACGATCAAGATCAGCTCGGCAATGCTTTAGATGTTTGGAGTAGAGCGATTGAGTTAGCGGGGGATGAACCGTTTGAAGCCTTGGGTGAGCAGGGCGATACGCTGGACCAAGAGCTGCCCGCTGCCCTCAATGCCTATGCGGGCCTATCGATGTTGACCTACCAGTTTTCACAGGACGTGAGCATTGAGACCGAGGAGCGCGAGCGCCTGATACAGCAGTCTATCGACTATCAGAGCCAACTTTTTGACAAGACGGGGCCAGCCTTTTTACCCGCTAATCTAGGCAATAACTGGCTGTGGACTGAGCCTGCGATCGCAGATTGGACCCAAACCCAGAAAGGCCTGTCTGCCTATTCAAAAGCCCAGGAAGAAAAGACCCAAAAGACCTCTGAATAAGCTTAGCTGACTAGATTGGGGAGGGCATCGTCCCAGCTTTGAACGGCCCCACAGCCTGGGATGTCTAGCTACAAAAATTAACAACAAAAACTAACTATTGCAATCGAGAAGACTGCGATAGTTAGCCATGTTTTTAGAATGTAAATAATTGCTCTAGTCTAGCCACTTTTCACAGCGAAGTGATGTGCTAATAACGTGTCTCCTGAGTTGATTTGACCTGACTTAACTTGATCAGTCGTACGATTAAATAATCAGCTTCATAGCGCACAAATAGGGCTCAATGATATCGCCCCTCTGACCGATACTCCCTACTCCAACAGCGTTCTAAATATTTCATTTTATGAACATGCCAGAACTTCAAAGGGCTCAGAACTATCTTTTGGTCGGCGTTAAAAACAGGTTGCTTAAGATACTGCCACAGTGGAAATTTCATCTTATTATCATTAGCCATTAAGGCCGATCAACATAGAGGAACCAATTCATCACCCGCAGGTGATCTCCTATCATCAATGATTGTCGATGTGCTAGAGATTTATCTTCAGTATAAACACCCTAATTTTTACTTCTAGCTCTTCGGGGATACTTGGAAAAATACTTAATTCTGCTTAAAGAAAGCTCACAGAAAAGGGGGCTATTGAATCCCAAATAGGCTGGCTGGAACAGTATCCAAGAAGCTAGGCGTCAGGCGTTAGGTGCCTTGTTCAGAGTGGCTTCTGGGTTCTTGCAGTTGACGCTAGAGACGACGCTTGTCCTGAATGGATGCTCTGTAGGGATATGTCAGGAAACAATCAAATAACGATTATTAACCCAAGTTGAAAAGCGCTGACTGGACAGGCGCGTAGGTGTTAGGAAAAAAACATCCCAATCAAAAGGCCGAGCCATCTAACTCGGCCTTTTATTCTTTGATTGCAATGGAGCTGACGGGAGTCGAACCCGTGTCCGCCCTGAGTAATAACACATCGCTCATTCACAGGCTTAGCTCACTTGACCCTGTGAGCGGGAACCGTTACTTATCCCGTACGGTGGGATGCTCTGATGAAAGTCTTAGTTAGCTAGCTCACCAGAGACACTAGCTAAAGCATCCGTTGGGGTTAGGTCCACAATCCTTAACGGAATCAAACTGTGGACGCTCGAAACCAGTTAAAGGTTGTTTAAGCGGCAGCTACAGCTACTTGCTTACGAGCGAAAGGTACGATGTTGTTTGCATCTGTATTTAGTTGAGCCTTGATTAACGAGAGTGGACTCACTCTCGGCCTGTATCACAACGTGACTTTCGTCAAAACGTCGAAACCGTGACAGCCCCTAGAGGCCCTCTTGGGTGATCACCATTATAGATGGGTAGGTTAGCAATGACGAGGGGTTAACCGAACTCTTCTATCCCCCTTGGGTCATGGAGCCACAAAGAGACCTTCCGTTATGGTTTATCACTCACATTAGGTTTCGTAAACTAAATCAGCCAGATTTTAACCTATAATAATTTCTTAAGCTTCCCAATCGATTCAGGGCCGAGAAGCCTTGATGATTCGCTAAATTTGAGGATTTATCTCAGCAGTGAATTTGCCGATAGTACAGTGCACTTTGAAGGCCGTGCGCTAAGAGCGATACGTTTGGTCAGCGGTTTGAAAGGCCGAAAACAGTAGACGGGTTTAAGGTTATGAGCAGCGACACGACTGAAAATAAAAA
>JBCCRZ010000729.1:0-3147 GCA_039200855.1 Cyanobacteria bacterium P01_D01_bin.44
ATTCCTAAAACCTCGATTGGTAAACTCCAGCGGCTCAAGCTCAAGCAGCAATTTGAAACGGGTCGCTTTGAGCAGCAGGTGAAACAAATTGACCTGCTGCTTGAGAATGAAAATACGATTCCTAACTGGTTTTACGAGAAGATGTGGCATCCGAAGGCATCTGTTGTATCTGCGGCTCAACCCACCTCGGGGACCACGCTCATCTTTGTGGATGCGTTGGGGCTGGGGGAGGCCTTTAAAAAGAAATGGAGGAGTGCCAACGGCAGTGCAAAGTGCGATTGCGTGATGGTTACCCCGGGACTTGAATTTGCGCAGCTATCTGACCATAGCTATCAGCTTGACCATTGTAATCCTGACCACTACCGACAGCTGCTAGAAGCCCTGACTGACTGTGTCATTACTCAAATTGTGCATCTTTGGCACTATAGCGAGGCGACCACTATAGACCAGATAGATGCTCTGGAGGTTGCTCAGGATGTTGGCTTGTATAGTTTGCTGTGGCTAGTGCAAGCCCTTGCTGCGGTGCGCACATCGGCTGACCCGACGGTGCGATTACAAGTCGTTGCCAGCCAGAGCCAGGCCACGAAGGAGGGAGAGTCAATCGCCTATGAAAAAAGCCCTGTGCTGGGGGTAATCAAAACCCTGCCTAAGGAAATTCCCTGGTTGGACTGTCGCCATCTTGATCTCCCTATTGCTTCCTTAGAGGAGAATGCGGTCCATATCCTGCGAGAATTGCGGGTGCTGCAGACAGAGTGCGAGGTGGCAATCCGGGGCGGTCAGCGTTTAATTCCTAAGCTAGATTTGGTCAACCTGACAGACGCCCAGCCCCAGGGAATTCCCTTTAAGCAAGGAGGTGTTTATCTGCTTAGCGGTGGATTAGGTGGGGTTGGAGTCGAAATTGCGAGATACTTGCTACAGCATTACCAAGCTCGGCTGATTTTGGTCGGGCGCTCATTGTTGCCCGAGCGCGCAGCTTGGGCAACTCATTTAGAGCAGTCAGATGCGATGGCTGTTCGTATTCGTGCTCTGATGTCACTTGAGGCGCTCGGGGAGGTGCGTTATGAGGCGGTTGATATTTGTGACGGCATTGCCCTCTCAGCCCTGATCACGCAGGCAGAGCATCACTGGCAGCGCGAGTTAGATGGGGTGATCCATCTGGCGGGGGTGGCCCCAGAGCGAGCCTTGCTTAAGGAGACTAAAAAATCGCTAGCGGCAACGCTGCGGCCTAAAATAATCGGGGCCTGGGTCTTGCACCAGCTGGTCAAAGAGAAGGCTGATTGCTTGTTTATTCACTTTTCTTCTGTCCTCAGCTTTTTTGGCGGAGCTACGGTGGGGGGCTATGCTGCCGCCAACAGCTTTTTAGACAGCTTTGGCCATTACCAGCGCAGTGAAACCCCTGTGCAGAGCTATTGCTTTGGTTCTAGTACCTGGGCACAGGTCGGCGTTAACCAGGGCTATGAAGGAGCCGATATTCGCCGTGCTCAGGGCCAAATAGCGATGTCGATTACCCAGGGGATGCAGTCTCTGTTGACCGGCTTAAACTATGGTCAGCAACGGCTAATTTTTGGGCTGGATGGCAGTAAGCGAAATGTGCAGCGATATGAGATCGCAACAACCCAGCTGACTCAACAATTGCGAGCTTATGTGACTTTGCAAGATCAAGCCTCCTTGGATGATCGACAGCCTCCAACTGTAGTAGATCAGTTCGGTACTCTTAGTGAGTGTAAGTTGACAGCGGTGTCATCTCTACCGCTCAAGGTGTCGGGAGAAGTGGATTTTGATCAGCTCGCGACGTTGTCTTCGGGGGCTGGCTTTGTGGCTCCTCGAACTCCTATGGAGCATCGGCTGGCGGAGATTTGGCAGTCTATTCTAGAGATTCCCTCGGTGGGCATCCACGATAGCTTTTTTGATCTGGGGGGTACTTCTCTTTTTGCGGCGCGTTTGTTTCTAGAGATTGAGCAGGTATTTGATCGGACGCTACCCCTGGCAACGTTGTTCCAAGCGTCTACGATTGAGCAATTGGCGACAAGATTATCCCAGGCTGACAGTGATGATGACTGGTCGTCTCTGGTGCCGATTCGCAGTCAGGGTCATAAGCGACCACTGTTTTTGGTTCACGCTGGGTTTGGCGATGTGGTGGGGTTTCAAACTCTGGTGCAATACATCGAACCTGATCGCCCCTTCTATGGCCTCCGTCCGGTTGATTTAGATGGCGTTCGAGAGCCGTTGGTAACGATCGAAGCGATGGCGGCTCACTATGTGGCTGAGATTCTCAAAGTACATCCTGAGGGTCCGTACTTGCTGGGGGGGCAGTGTACTGGCGGCATCGTTGCCTACGAGATGGCACAACAGCTTAAGCGACAAGGCCATGAGGTGCAGCTGTTGGCAATGTTGGATACGTCTTTTCCCACGATTAAGAACTATTGGATGCCACGCCTGCGATATTACTTCCATAAACCGCAGTATAAGCGCGATCGCAAAGACGGTTGGTTTTATGTTTTCACAGTGATTTACCTGTGGCGTAAACTGGGCTATGCAACCAAATATCATTCACATCGGTTAGGCCAGCTCAAGACCCGCGATCGCATTGCCTATGTTAAGCAGTATGCGGATAAAGCGATTCGAACGGCGATGGGTAAAGTATTGTCTAAACTCAGCCGTAAGCTGCCAAGTGAAAAGCCTCAACAATTAGCTCAGGCGGCTCCAGGATCTCAATTGCAATCTATTAGCCGTGCGGGTAGTGATGTGTGTCAACCCATCCCTGCAACACCAAGACCCACTCAGGATGCGATGGTCCGCAATGCCGTTGCGAAAGATCGATTCTTTGAAACCTTTTTGAGGGCGCAAGCAGCTTATACTCCGGAACCCTATGATGGCACGATCGACTTTTTCTTATCGACAACTAACACCTATGTCGCGATCGCACCTTCTACGTCTCTGAAATCATTTAAGAAAAACGTCCCAGTGAAAGATCCAGCAAATCTTCTCTTGGGTTGGGATAAGTTAGTTGGGGAGGGATTTAAACTGCATCCCTTTGAGAGTCGCCACGAAGATATGTTGAGTGCCCCGTATATTGAGCTGTTGGCACAGAAACTCAATCAGGCGATTTGCGATCGCACTGACGCTGACTCATTCGTTGATTAGCGA
>JBCCRZ010000730.1:0-3144 GCA_039200855.1 Cyanobacteria bacterium P01_D01_bin.44
AATTGGGTAAATGTGCTTTGGGCCAAAACGCGCTTTTTGCCAGGAAAGTGCGACATCACGACCATCTCGCACAATGTGAAGCACTTGCATGTTGGGGAAGGCTTTCAATATTTCACGCCAGTAAAAAAGATGGGCAGGTGTCTTTTCTCCCCACCGTTGTTTACCTTGAGCAGTTGTCCAGGCTCGCATCAGGCCGTCAACAATACCGTGAAAGTCGAATCTGTTAATCGCTTTGAGTGAATCTTGACGGACGGGAGGGGGCGTCCAGTCTCGCATGACCTCTGTCATCAAGATATCGTTAACCAAGCGTTCGCGGTTTTTTAAGAACTCTAAATTGCCATAGTACTTGAGCCACGGGTAAAAGGTGTTGTAGAGGTGAGACTCAAAGGGGATCGCAATGTTGGGATGGCAGCCAATGATTCGGCTCAGGAGGGATGTACCAGATCGTGGACACCCAAAGATAAAGATGGGAGACTCCCCCTGATGTTGAGCTGACCTCGAAGCAGGCCCTGATATTTGAGGTATCTTAGGCGTTTGAGTCATTCGTTTAGGCTCTTTTTAAGTCAGATGGGGGGGTTGAAAGCTGAATGGATGAATGGATCACTCAACAGGATGACGGTACTTGACGATAGCGGCGGGCACGCCAACGGCAACAGCATACTCAGGCAGGTTTTTAGTGACTACTGCGCCTGCACCGACAATGCACCCTTTTCCAATCTGTACCCCATCAAGGACAACAGCGCCTGCGCCTAGCCAGACATCATCATCAATGGTAACGCTTCCCTTAGAGTAGAGGCCTTGGTCCATCATGGGGAGATCTAATCGGTCTGTGATATAGCGACCTCCACCGATATAGCAATTCCCTGCGATCAGCACAGAGTTACCAATGGAGATGCCCCCGCTTGAGGAAATAATGGTGTTGCAACCGATATCTGTTTTGTGCCCGATTTTGACAGCGGCGGTTTTTCCCTGGATGACACAGTTCCGAGAAATGATCACATCGTCCCCTAAACTGATGCCGGGTTCTCCTGCCCCACTGGCGTCCAAGAGCGTATAGTCATCAATGGCGACGCGGTCTCCGATGCTAATTTGGCCAGGGCAGCGTAGGACAATACCTTTGCCAAAAATAAGGCTTGTCCCAACTTGCTTAAAAAGCCGAGGATAAAACTTTTTCCTGAGTAGGTACCCCAGGCTACTGGCAAGATTACTAAAGCAAAAAGTCAGCAGTTCGTATTCAATAAAAGCAAGTAGCTTCTGGTGACCTAAAACTTTCTGTTGATATCTGGCCAGAGCAGACGCATTATTTTGGTTAAGCTGTTGGCTCAACGGAATTTTATGGATTGGTTTTGTGTCTTGAGAAGCTGTCACCATTGATTTTCTGATTTCTAAAATTAAGGTTAGTAAGTTTGCTGACGGGTTTGCTCAGGGGTGGGCCAGCTATTTGCCCTTAGCATAGGTCAGCCAACCATTATCCAGGTACCACTGGGCTAATTCCAATAGGCCCTCTTTATTGTCATGGCTCGGTATAAAATTTAACAGCTTCTGCATTTTGCGGGTATCAAAGGAGCGATCTTTGGTATAAAAGGCCAGCCGTCTTCTATAAATGGGGGGTTCGATACCCAAGGGACGACAAACCCACTCAAACAGGTCGCCTAGCGCAAAGATCGGTGGGGCTGGCAAGCTAATAAAACGGGGTGACCGCTGATAGTATTTGCCAATCAGATTGACCATGTCTCGAAAACAGATGGCCTGCTGACTCCCGCAGATAAAGACTTCGCCCGTGGCCTGGGGATGCGTAGCGGCCAGGATAAAAAAGTTGGTCAAATCGTCTACATGGACAAAGTGAAGCAGATTACTGCCATTCCCAATGGCAGGCACCCAACCCCGCATGACCATTTTGTATATTTTCAACAATCTTTTTTCACCAGGGCCATAAATTCCGGCTGGACGGACGACTGTCACCGGTAGCCCGGTTTGCTCGCCAAATTGTTTGATCCAAAGCTCCCCTTCTAGCTTGGTCTCTTGATAAATATCTCCGGGCTTAAGCGGGCATTGTTCATCTCCAGGCGGGTCTTCGACATGTCCGTGGACGCCGATGGTAGACACGTGAACAAAACGGCGAAAATCTGGCTGTTGTGAGGCGGCTTTGGCAAGCCATTGTGTGCTGACCACATGCACGTTGCGGTACCCCACATCGGGCGACTTGGCTTCCCGGAAAGGGGTGGCCATGTGGAAAATATAGTTGACGCCCTGGGCTGCTTGCTCAATCAGTTTTGGGTCAAAAACGTCGCCCTGAAACCATTTGATCGGTAAACCCTGGAAAGACTTTAGATCAGAGGTGGGTCGGGCAATCGCGACAACGTCAACCCCTTGTTCGACCAATTTTCTGACCAGGACTGACCCTGTAAACCCGGTTGCACCGGTGATCAGGGCGCGACTATCTGGCTTTAGATGATATTGAGCAGTGGTCATAGTCGTTTTAATAAATAACAAGTTTGGGCTGATTTTTTACCGATTTTTGCGTTTCTCAAATTTAGCGATCACAGGGGAGCCCCACAGATGAGATAACCCCGAAAACCGCGACATTGTCTCTAGTGCAGAGGATAGGCCGGGGGCACCCAGGGCCCGGTGGAGGACCATCGGCCAGAAAAATTGTGCATACCGCTGATTTTGTTCCCAACCAATAGATTGATAGAAGTCGAGGATTTCCCTTTCTCGATAACACGTAAAGGGTCGCGTATTGCCTTCGATGCCTTTTTTTAATTTGAACAGGTAGGGTGCGATCGCATTCACACTGTGAACGGTCGGATAATCCACAATCACTGCCTGACGGGCAACCCTGGCCAGCTCTTTGAGAAAGGCTTGCCACTGGGTTACGTGGGCTAAAAACCGATAGCTAATCACCACATCAAAGGTCGCCTCTGGATAGGGCATCTCCAATACATTACCCACCTGAAAGGCACAAGTTTGATTGTCGAGATGCTTTTGAATCCTGGCCTTGCATACTTCGGCGCTGCCCAACACCGTCACTTGATGCCCCTGCTCAATCAGTGCCTCCGTCAGCTGACCGTGGCCGCCGCCCACATCCAACACGCTGGCCTGAGGATAATCAGCGAGCATTTTCAGGGTTGCCGCCTGCTGTAC
>JBCCRZ010000731.1:0-3139 GCA_039200855.1 Cyanobacteria bacterium P01_D01_bin.44
CAGGTCCAGCCGGATTTGTTCAATTTTGAACACGTAAAGATACAGGCCATGGCTGGATGATATCAAAAAGCAAATCAGCCCAAGCCAAAGTCCAAAGTTCAAGCGTTTATATAAAAATTCCTGTCGCCACTTGATGTAATCTGCTGACTCACTGGGGAAAAGAGCGTGTCTCAGTCCGCAACTGCTCTGGTAGATTTGCTGGTAGATCGAACGCAGTGATAGGCTTGTCGTGCGATGGGTAATCATGGAAACCTGCTTTGGAGATACGAGCTATGAGGAGATACGAGCTATGAGTCGTTGCCCAGTATCGATAGGATGATGCGATCGCACATCCTCCTATCAGCCATTTTTTGTTGTCACCAGCGGCAAGGTAAACCAAAATATTGACCCCACACCCAGCCGACTAACCACGCCAATCTCTCCACCGTGGGCAGTAATAATTTCTTTGCAGAGGTAAAGGCCTAAGCCTAACCCTGGCATATAGCGCGCCCGATTGCCTCGGGTATATAGCTCGAATAGTCTCTCGGATTGCGCAGGCGAAATCCCAACGCCATTGTCATGGAGATAGCAGAGCAGCTTGGGGCCATCTTTGAGTTTTAAGTCCCGGCGTGTCAGTTTGAGCGATGTGTTGGCCAAAAAAGAGTCTAAGTCAGCCCTCAGGGGAGAAGCTGGGTCAAGCTCGACGACGGTCGCCACCAGGTTCAGATCAATACCAGGAGGATTATGCTTAAGCGCATTGTCGATCAGGTTGCTTAAGACTCGCCAGAGTTGCATTTTATCTGCATTGACCCAGGGCAAGTCAGGGCGGATGTGTTTGCCCAACTTAACCTGATGCTGTGACAGCTTTGGTTCAATATCTGCTAAGACCACCTCTAAAACCGTGCTGAGTTTCAAAGGCTGGCAGTCTAGAGTGATCCCCTGAACATCTGTGTGATAGGCTTCGATGAGTGTATTGATTAAGGTCAGCTGTCGATCGCTACTCTGTAAGAGTCGCTGCATGACCGCAGTACTGATCTGAGCTTGTTGGCCAGTGGCTTTTTTTAACGCATTTTTAATCACGAGGGTGGTCCCCATCACCGGATTACGCAAATCGTGGGAGATGGCGTGCAAAAAGATTCGCAGTTCTCGCCGTGATTCAAACTCAGACAGCCGCAATCGTTCATAGACAAAGACGCCCAAGTTGCAGATAACACAAACCCAAATCAACTCAATCAGATCGCCTAAACTGTAAACATTAAAGATAGAATCATCGCCAAGATCAGTTATGCCCAGGATGGGCATAACAACTGTGTAGTAAGTAATCGGCAATAGCTGAGAGAGTAAATGTAGCCGCCAACAAATTGGGATGAGAACGGCAAAGGCTAGAAAAACACTCGGGTTTGGCTTGATGGGAATCCCATAAAATGTCGCGACCAGCAGGGTTGCAAACCCGTTAACAGCCGTCGTAAATATCAAAAAAATGACAGCTGGATAGCGCCGCCCCCACTGAGTTTTGTGAATCAATAAACAGATTAATATCAGCCCTAAGACGACAAAACAGGCAATCACAGTGATGGCCCTAAACTGATCTGCCAGCCAGGGTTTTGACAAAATCCTATCAAAATCTGACCTGATCTTTTCGATTTTGAATATGAAGAGATAAAGCCAGTAGCTAAAAAGAATCGAGACATAGAGCAACCCAATCCAGAGCCCGACCCCCAGGCGCTGATGAAAAAAGCGCCGTCGCCAGGCCAGATATTCAGCTGATTTAGTCGGTCCATTTGATGCGCTCAGTTGAGCCCACACCTGTTTTAGCCGAGGGCCTATTAAATGCGACCTGGCCCCCTCAGATGGGTTAAATTTTGGCCCGGATTTTGGTACGTGAGCAGCCATAGGCCTAAGGACATGACAGGTCAACACCTACCCTATCGCGACAGTTAGAGAATTGTGCATCCTCCAATCAGCTATTTCTATATCGTCGATCTGAGTAAGAATCTGTCACCATTAAGATATCTTATGGTCAGTGAATCCACCGGTCCCACTCACTCACAAATCACATCATGGGAATCCATCAACAGCAGCCCTGGCATGCGCTTAGCGTAGATGAGGCATTGGCCCAGTTGGGGAGTCATGCCAAGCAAGGACTGTCTGCCCAGCAGGTGACGCGGCGTCAGACGCAATACGGTCCCAACGCGCTTAAAAAGGTGGGAGGTCGCAGCCGTTGGCGGATTCTGCTGGATCAGTTCACCAATATCATGCTGCTGATGCTGATTGCGGTGGCGATTATCTCTGCGGTGCTAGATTTTCGCACCGGTGCAGTTCCAAAGGATGCGATCGCAATCTTTGCCATTGTGATCTTGAATGGGGTACTGGGCTACCTGCAAGAAAGCCGTGCCGAAAAAGCATTAGAAGCCCTCAAAGCCCTGTCTTCACCCGATGTGACCGTGGTGCGGGACGGCAAACCCCAAGAAATTCCGGCTAAGGCCCTGGTGCCAGGAGACTTGGTACTGCTAGAAGCAGGTGATCAAATCGCCGCCGATGGGCGCTTACTAGAGGCGGCTCAATTGCAAGTGCGCGAGTCAGCACTGACCGGGGAGGCCACGGCGGTTGCCAAGCAAGCCCAGCAAACCCTAGACCCCAAAACAGACCTCGCCGAGCGGAGCAACCTCACCTTTCAAGGCACTGAGGTGGTCAACGGGCGGGGGCAAATGATGATCACCGCCACGGGTATGCAAACCGAGTTGGGTAATATTGCCGGCCTCTTGCAATCGGTTAAAGCAGAAGCCACCCCCCTGCAACAGCGCATGGGGCAGCTGGGCAACACCCTTGTATTTGGGTCACTGATATTGGTGGCACTGGTGGTCTTTGGCGGCGTTTTTGCCTTTGGGAGACAGGCCTTTGAAGAACTGCTGACGGTGTCGTTGAGTATGGCGGTGGCGGTGGTACCCGAGGGGCTGCCCGCTGTCATTACCGTCACCCTGGCCCTGGGCACCCAGCGCATGGTGCAGCGCCATGCGCTGATCCGGCGACTGCCCGCCGTCGAGACCCTGGGCTCGGTGACGACAATTTGCTCAGATAAGACCGGCACCCTCACCCAAAACAAAATGGTGGTGAAGTCTATTCATACGCTGGATCAAGCACTGGCGGTCAACGGCGACGG
>JBCCRZ010000732.1:0-3138 GCA_039200855.1 Cyanobacteria bacterium P01_D01_bin.44
CAGTCGATATTATGATGCAAGCTCACAACGCGGGTACGGCCCTGGTGATCACCTGCGCCCTAGAGCATGCGGAGTTTTATTGTGAAAGCTTGTGTGCTAAGGGGTTGACCAGCACGATTGAGCCAGACGAATAGTTGAGATTGCTCAAGCTATGGATTCGGGATCTGGGGCCAAGACTGGCACGTCAGACCGCCCTCGTTCGGGTAGCTGTTTTTCTTGGGTTGCTGGTGGCGCTTTGGGCACCCGTAGCGCTGTTGATTTACGGTCTGGGAAGCTATTTAAGGGCTGAAGCGGCAGCGTCAACCTTGGCGTTGATTTTGCTTTACCTCTGTTTTATCTGGCTTCTGCGTCGCTGGGGTCGGGAGGTTAATCGTTGGGCACATCCCTTGTCTCACTGTGGGCTGAGAGGGGGCTCAGGGTTTGCTTTGAGTGCTGTTCAGGCGTTTGCCGTCGGGGCCTGTGCAGTTTTTAGCCTATTTGGGATTGAAATCCTCTTGGGTTGGGCGGCCCTCCAGATGCCTGACTGGCCATCAGTTGTCGGGATTGCTATTGAAGGATTGCTGGTGGCGATTGGAATTGGATTCGCAGAGGAGCTATTTTTTCGAGGGTGGCTACTGTTGGAGTTAGAGCGAGACTATTCGCCTAGTTTGGCACTGCTGCTCAATGCGCTAGTGTTTGCGATCGCACACTTCATCAAGCCCCTGACTGAAATCATTCGCACCTCCCCTCAGTTTTTAGGCTTAATGATTTTGGGCATGGCTCTCGTGTGGGCAAGGCGGATACCCAAGGGGAGTCGATGGCAGCGCAATCGCACTAACCTGGGATTACCGATAGGCCTCCATGCTGGACTAGTTTGGGGATATTACCTCGTAGACGTCGGCGATTTGACCCAGCTGACAGGGCGGGTACCCGCCTGGGTCACGGGCATTGATGGCAACCCCCTGGCTGGGTTGGTCGGTCTGGCTATGCTGAGTCTATTGGCGGCTAAACTTGCCCAGGCAGCAGGACAAAATAAATATGCTTGAGCGTTGACGGGGCCTTTACAGTACCAGACTTTGACGGGTTTAAAGGTCGCCTCAATGTTCTCTTGTCCGATACAACTGTTTATAATACTCAACAGAGCCGTATCAAAGGCTTTAGTGTTCATGACTCAAGCCTTTTATGAGTGGAATAGCTAGGTAGCGCCATGGCAAATTTAGAACGTCGATCTGTTTGGGGATTTACCCGGTCTACCGAGAGCTTGCATGGCCGTATGGCGATGCTCGGTATTTTGCTCGCAGTTTTGATTGAGCTGTTATCAGGTCAGGGCGTGCTGGCGTTTTTGCAGCTGATTTAAACCAGACCCAGTAGGGCGACCAGCAGCGCTTTCTGGGCATGCATCCGATTTTCAGCCTGATCCCAAATCCTTGATTGAGCGCCCTCCATCACCTCATGGGTGATTTCTTCGCCTCGATGGGCGGGTAGGCAATGGAGCACAATGGCTTCATCATGAGCTTGGGCTAACAAGGCAGGGTTGATTTGGTAAGACTGGAATATCGGGACGCGCGAGACAGCCAGGTCTTCCTGCCCCATACTGGCCCAGACATCGGTGTAGAGAATATGGCTACCGCTAACGGCGGCGATGGCATCTGTTGTGAGTATGATGTCGTCTGGATTAGGGCTCAAAGATCTAGCTTGCTCGACAATCTTGAGGTTGGGCTGATGAGCGTCTGGGGTCGCCACACGAATCTTCATCCCCACCAGGGCGCAGCCCAGCAGCAATGAATGGGCAACATTGTTGCCATCTCCGAGGTAAGTGAGGGTCAGATCCCGGAGGTTACCAAAATTTTCTTGGGCGGTGAGTAAGTCGGCCAAAATTTGACAGGGATGCTCAAGGTCGGTCAAGGCGTTGATGACTGGAATCTTCGCATGTTGGGCAATCTCTTCGACTTCTGTCTGGTCATAAGTGCGAATTGCCAGAACGTCTAGGTAACGGTCGAGTACCCGAGCGGTGTCGGCGGGCGGTTCGCCACGCCCCACCTGGGTGACGCCCGCATTTAAGTCGAGCACCTGCCCGCCAAGCTGGTACATCGCGACCGAAAAACTGACGCGGGTGCGGGTAGAGGCTTTGGAAAAGACTAACCCCAGCACTTTGTTGGCACATTGGGGGGTAAGTTTGCCTGCTTTGAGTTGGGCCGCGAGGTCAAGCAAGTCTTGGAGTTCTTGGGCGCTCAGGTCTGCAATGCTCAACAAATCGCGGCCTTTGAGTGATTGCATAGGATCCCCTGATAGTCGTACCTGAGTTGTAAACCTAAACCCTATCAAATTTCGGAGAATAACAGGATAGGGCGTTCGCCGCTCGCTACACTACGATATTGATATGAGTCTCTATTCCCAGGTTATTTTTCCACGATTGCTTGACTGGTCAATGTCGGGCCAGCCATTTGCCCGCTATCGCCAAAACCTGCTGAGTAGCGTGCAGGGCAATGTTTTAGAAATTGGCTTTGGCACGGGCTTAAATTTATCCCACTATCCAGACAGCGTTAAAAGCCTGACAGTTGTGGATCCCAATCCAGGTTGCAATGCGATCGCAGCCCAACGGATCAAAGCCTCATCCATGACAGTAGAGATGCGTCTGCTCAGTGGTGAACGTTTGCCGTTTACAGAGGCTAGCTTTGACAGCGTAGTCTCAACCTGGACCCTATGCAGCATTCCTAAGGTAGAGCAGGCCTTGCAAGAAATTTATCGTGTGCTCAAACCGGGAGGGCACTTTTTCTTTATCGAACATGGCCTCAGTCCGCAAGCAGGCATTCGCACTTGGCAAAACCGCCTGACCCCACTGCAAAAGCGTATTGCCGACGGTTGCCACCTGAATCGCCCAATGAAAGACTTGGTGACGGATGTCTTTGGCTCGGCTGAGGTGGATGAATTTTATGCGGAAGGAATGCCGAAGGTCACCGCGTATTTTTACCAGGGCAAGGCAAAGAAATAACCCTACTTGCCCAGCGCGTTGTCGAGGACCTTGCGGGCTGATTCGGCCTGGCTGCGGGCATCTTTGTAGCGCAAGTTGGTTTGGGCAAACGTTTTAAGTATCTTGAACCCGCTTTTGAGATCTTCGATTTGCTCGTCGTCGATGGTGTCGTCGGTGAAGAGTAGATC
>JBCCRZ010000733.1:0-3128 GCA_039200855.1 Cyanobacteria bacterium P01_D01_bin.44
ACACAGCGGCACTGCGGGATTATATTGCCGAGCACCCTGACCGGGCGATCGCACGGCTGCTGTGCCCCCGTCGGCTTAGGCCGGGTCAAGACTATCTCGTGTGTCTGGTGCCCACCTTTGAGGTGGGTCGCCTGGTGGGGTTAGGGAAAACGCCGGACGAAACAACGCTGAAGCCTGCCTGGACGTTTAATTCAACCAGCCACGAGCGGGTTGTTCTGCCGATTTACGACCTGTGGCGATTTCGCACCGGGGCCACAGGAGACTTTGAAAGCGTGGCAGCGACGCTGTCTCCTTACCAGTACACCGAAGAGATGGCGACCCAGCGATTTGCCGTGGACCCGCTGCTAGGAGACGCCACCCTACCGCTGGCGGGGGCGCTGCGACCGGTTGTAGACAACCGGGTGAGTGAACCCGTTCCAGTTCCCGTAAAAGAGACTCTCACGGACTGGCTCAATCGCTCTGCCACGATAGAAGAAACCGGGGGAGACCCTCAGGTGACTCCGCCCATCTACGGTCGCTGGCAAGCAGCCCAGCGGCGGGTAGGGGTGCCGGGGACTCCAGCCTGGGCCGACGAGCTAAACCTGGATCCACGCCATCGACTGGCCGCTGCGGCAGGGGGCGATGTAGTGCAACGCCACCAGGATGAGTTTGTGCAGGCAGCCTGGCAGCAAACCGGGCAACTGTCCGAGGCAAATATGCTGTTGCGCCAGGGGCAAATGGCGAGCTGGGTCAACGACCGACTGCAATCGAGGCATTTTCAGCGGCTACCAGATGATTTGTTGTTGCAGGTAGCCGGGCCGACCCAGGCACGGATTCGCACCCAGGGCAGCCAAAACACACTGTACAAAACAGTAGAAGAGAGTTCCATCCCCGAGGCCTGTTTTGAAGGGGCGTTTCGGCGGCTGACGCGATCGCGCGGCCCCCACCTGCGGCGGGCACTCAGCAGCACCGACGATGCCCTCAATAATGATTTGTTTCACCAGGGGTATCAGACGCTTCCGATTCTCAGTGGCGAGGTGCGGGATGACGGCACCTTAGAGGCCCCCTCCCGCTGGACAACCCGGACCCGTGGATCGCTCAATATCATCACGGCAGCCACTCAGCACAGCAACATCAACTCCTTGCCCCACGATCCGGCGGTGGTAGATAAGCCGGGAACGCTGTTCCTGATTGGGGATGCGAACTGGAAGGATTTGAAGTTCAGGCTCCAGATGAAATCCCCCGATAACGATGCGATGGGTGTTGTTTTTCGCTATCGCAATGAGCGAAATTTCTATCGATTTTCGATGGATAGCCAGCGTCGCTATCGGCGGCTGGTGAGATGTGTGAACAATCAATTCACCGTGCTCTGGCAAGATGATTTTAGCTATGAGCCCGATCGTAACTATGGCTTTAAAGTTGAGGTAGAAGGGGATCGAATTCAAATCTTGTTTGGCACCCTGGGTAACTTTAATCTGAAAAAGCTGATCGATCTTCGCGATGACCGCATCCAGTCGGGCAGAGTGGGGCTTTACACCTGGGGAAATAAGCCGACTGAGTTTACTAACCTGGGTCTGCAGGTCAATCTGGGCTTTGGCGCAAAGGACTTTTTGGGGAACAACATCGTCGATGAGGGCAATGTGGCGGCCCCATCGGCCTGGAAAGTGGAAGAGGGCATCCTTAAGCAAACCCGCAATATTCACAGCCTGCCGAAGGATCGGGATGTACTGCCCAAGCGCGGCACCTACCTGACCCTGGGGGAAAGTCGTTGGGATGATTATTCGGTTGAGGCGGCGATCGCAACCCGCGACGATGATGCCATTGGAATCATGTTTCGCTATCGCAATGAGCGAAATTTTTATCGATTTTCCATGGACTTAGAACGGTCCTACCAGCGGTTGGTGAAATGTGTGGATGGCCAATTTACCCTCCTCTGGCAGCGGGATGAGGGCTTTGATAACACCCTGTTCCACGCCGGTAGCCGGGTGAAAATTATTGCTGACGGCTCCCGGCTGATGGGGTTTCTAGCGCGCAGCAAAATTTTTGATGTGCGCGATCGCAGCCACACGCGCGGGAAAGTCGCCCTGTACTGCTGGGGCATCCCAGATGTCGAATTTCGCCATGTGCGGGTACGGCGGCTGCACCGCGATCGCCTACTCAATCGGCTTAACTTAGGCTTTTTGCAGGGAGATCTGCCCTCGCCTCTAGAGATGACGGCCCTGCGGGATAGCTTTTTGGCAGAGACGTCGGGCCAGCAAGTGGTCAGTGCGCGGCTGCGCGATCGCATTAATCGGGTGTCTGGCCATGCACCGATTCATCCCGCCCCTGAGATTCCCCAACCCCTGGCCCCCAAACTGATCGAGCAGGCCTCTTATCTGCTGTTGCCGGGGATGCAATCGGTGCCTGAGAATGCGGTGGCGCTCTTGGAGACCAACCCGGCCTTTGTCACTAGCTTTCTGGTGGGGGCTAACCACGAAATGTCCCGAGAGCTGTTGTGGCGTGGTCTCAACAGCGAGCTGCGGGGGACCGTCTTTCGACAGTTTTGGGATGTGCGCGGTGGGTCCCATCGCAACGATACCCCCAGCCAACGGGAGGCCCACAAAGATATTCGCCCCATCCACCAGTGGGGGGCAAATGAAAAACTCGCTGACCAAATTAACCAGGGCACCTCATCTCGCTGTGTCTTTTTGGTTCGCAGTGAGCTGGTCCGCCGGTTTCCCACGGCCAACTATTACCTGGCCCAGGCCCAGGCTACCCGTAACGGTCGCAAGCCGACCAAAACAACGCAGGCCCCCTTATTTAGGGGTCAGCTAGGTGCAGATATGGCCTTCTTTGGCTTTGATCTGTCCGCAGCAGAGGTGCGTGGCGATAATGGTGCAGGTTGGTATTTTGTGGTAGAGCAACCCCCCTTTAAGACCCGCTTTGGGCTGGATGTGGTTGGTGAGGTTTACCAGGATGATGAGAATTTGCCAGACTGGAGCGATCTCGCCTGGAACCATATCAACAAGGGCGCAGCCTATGTGCATCCTGATGCCCTGGTGCCTTTGCCACCCACAGATAGTAACTTGCCTCAGTGGAGCCAGAATAGTGCCCATATGGCTGCGATCGCACTGCAAAAGCCCGTGCGGATCTTCATTCACGCGGACCGA
>JBCCRZ010000734.1:0-3123 GCA_039200855.1 Cyanobacteria bacterium P01_D01_bin.44
ATCACACACGCTAGGAGTATACGAGGCCTACAATGCCTTATAGTACGACGTCTCGACCTGCCCGCTCTGGCTGCAAGGCGGAGGTCGCAAGCGCCAAACTATCGTCGCTGTCAAACCAGCTGACGATCAAATTTTGGGGAGTCAGAGGGAGCATTCCGACCCCAGGTGAGCTGACCGCTCGCTACGGGGGTAATACTGCCTGTGTTGAAGTCTCGGTGGCCGATCAGCGGCTGATCTTTGATGGCGGGACCGGACTGAGAGTGCTCGGGGATCATCTCAACAATGCCTCGCAGCCGGTTGAGGCTCATCTCTTTTTTACCCATACCCAGTGGGATCGCATCCAGGGGTTCCCCTTTTTTGTGCCAGCCTTTATCCCTGGCAACCGCTTTAAGATTTATGGTGCTGTTGCTCCCAACGGAGCCTCCATCAAGCAACGGCTGAGTGAACAAATGCTGCGGCCAAATTTTCCGATACCGCTGCAGGCCATGCGGGCTAAGCTCGAGTTTTGCAATCTGTCCGCGGGCAGCGCGATTCAGCTGGACGATGTTTTGGTCGAAACCATTGGCCTCAACCCCGCCGCCAACGCCTTAGGGTATCGCATCCGCTACCAGGGACGCTCCCTGATATATGCCACCGACACAGAGCATCAGACGGTTGATCAAAATTTGCTTTACCTGGCCCACCAGGCCGACATCTTAATTTATGATGGCACCTACGCCGATCTAGACTATCCAGGCGTATCCCAAACCGGCACAATGCCTTGGGAAACGGCGTTAGACCTTGCTAGACGCGCCGGGGTCAAGCAGCTCATCCTGTTTCATCACAGCCCCATGCAGACGGATGGCGCACTAGATGAGCTTGAGAACACTCTAAAGCAGCGTTTTCCCAATACATCGCTGGCAAAGGAAGGCGTTTCTGTCGTCTTGTAGGGAAGGCCGAATGTTCGGGTTGGGTGGGTGAGTGCGCTGCGCTGGTGATTGGGTGAATATATCTTCTACCACCTCACCACTCACCATCTCACCCCGCCTAACCGAAATTTTAAGCTTGACGCAGCACTAGAGCGGATTACGAGAAAAACTAGGCCGTGAACGAGGGGTATCACTGCCCTTGGGTTTAGCCTTATTGACCCGCAAATCTCGGCCCAACCACTCAGCGCCGTCTAACTCAGCGATCGCCAGATCTTCTTGGGCGTCTTCTTTCATATCGATGAAAGCAAAGCCTCGGGGTTTGTTAGTTTCTCGATCGATGGGCAAGGTAATGCGAACAACTTCGCCATATTCAACGAATACGTCGCGAATATCGTCTTCGGTGGCTTGAAAAGATAGATTTCCGATGTAGATGGTCACAATGGATCTCCGAACAATGTCACTGCAGGGGGCAGATCCCCACTTTTTTCATTAGCCTAACCCCTGACTAGCGGCTTGTCGAACCAGGATGAGGGTGCAGTCACTTGCTTGGGCTATCTGTCGAGGGATATTTCCTTTGAGGACATGGCTGAGCAACCCTTCTCGGCTAGCCCCCAGGAGGATGACATCGCTGTGGTGTTCTTGAGCAAGGGTGATAATGGCAGTGGCCACGTCATCACTGGTTATCGATAGTGTGTTTACTGGACGCTGAATCGCCTGCCTCAGTTGAGTTGCTGCCTGGGCTAGTTTTTGGTGAGAATAGCGCTCCGGAGATTGCAGAGGGCGGACCTGGGCAAGATTGACGGCAACGGGTTGTCCCAGTTTGAGCAGGGCTGGCAAAAATGTCAGGGCCTGTTGGGAGTTAGGCCCTCCGGCCACCGGGATCAACCAGCGTTTAAAGCCCCGTGTCTGAGGAAGCTGCCCCAAGCGAGTCACCATGACATGGCAGGGAGCTTGGCGAATAACCGCATCGACGACGGTGCCAAACACGTACTGGTTGGTGAAAGAGGTCTTTTGCCAACCCATCAGGAGTAAATTGCTGTGGCGATCTTTAACGACTGCTAGCAGGGCCTGGGCTACATCGTGGGCCACCCGGATTTGGGTATGCACCGAGAGGTGTGGGGCCTGGGCCTGGGCTTGCTGGAGTAGGGTCACCCCAGCGGCTATATCCACCCGTGCTTCGGTCGGGTCAATTTCCTTGGGCACTACCTGAATGTGGACACACTCAATTTCGTAGTGATACCTCTCGGCCAGTGCGATCGCAACCCGCATCAGCTGGGGCGTAGTCCGTGGATTGGACACCGGCATCACAATCCGCCCCCGACCGATGGCCGGGGCACGGGTCCGATAGACTTCGTAGGCAGGCGCAGAGATCGGTGCAGACGCAGTCTGACCGCTGAGGTGCTCAGACTCAGCCCGGATAATATCGGCTCGGGTGATGATGCCTACCAGCCGACTGCCCTCGGTCACCGGCAGTCGGCTGAGCTTAAGCTGATTGAGCAAGTGCAGTACGTGGGTAATCGAGGCATCGGGCTGCACGGTCACCGCCGGGGCAGTCATTACATCGGCGAGGGTGGATTGAGTAGATTGTGCGGTGGTTTTACCCAGATCAGACTGGCTGACAATGCCCACCAGTTTACCCTGGTGCATGACCGGAAAACCGCGATGGTGGGACTGCGAAAAAGCCTGGATCACCTCATTAATCGGCATCTCACTGGGCAGCGTCTCAACCTGACGCTGCATCAGATCAGCGGCGGTCAACCGAGTCCAGCGATTGAGCTCAATGCCATCGGCCTCAAGCTTAATGCCCTGCCAGTCGAGTAAGCGGCTGTAGATAGAGCCGCTGGCCACCCGATTAGAGACCAGATAAGCCACCGCCGTGCCAATCATCAGCGGCAGCACCAGGTTAAAGTCTGTGGTCATCTCAAAAACGATCACCATGGACGTGATCGGTACCTGGACCACCGCACTAAAAAATGCCCCCATCCCCGCCAATGCATAGGTGGTCAGGTTTTCGGTGACCGCATCCCCCACCACCGGCAGTCCTTGCATCACCTGGGCCAGATAGCCCACCAGACAACCCAGGGCCGAGCCCAGTACCAGGGCCGGGGCAAAGATCCCCCCTGGTGCCCCACTGCTGTAAGCCAGCAGGGTAAGTCCAAATTTCGCCACAAAGGCCAGCAAGACAATTTGCCAACCCAGGTCCCCCGTTACCAAA
>JBCCRZ010000735.1:0-3115 GCA_039200855.1 Cyanobacteria bacterium P01_D01_bin.44
CTGCCTTAATCAGAAAGATAGCTTCATGTGCATGGTGATGCCGCTCATTTGTCTTATACGGAGCAATGCGCACCACACGAGCGTCAAGAACTTCTGTAGAAAAAGCAATCCTTTCAACGGTGAAATCAATCTTTTGTTTACCCCCATCACTTTGATTCTGATACAGAAACTCACCTGATTGCTGCGCTTCGTATTTAAGTCCTTTTTGTGAATTGGCCAGGGATTTTCGTGCCTGAATATTTTCTAGAGTGGGGTGAATTCGCTTCATTTGAAGCTGCTGATAGAGATGTTCAAAAAACTGAGTTCTTAAGTCCAACGCGAATGTCAACGAACGACGACACGTTTCAAACCAATCCGGGTGGTCTGCGTAAGATAACATGATTTGCTCTAGCGTTATGGCATGATCGTCGTCACAAGCGATATGAAGATAGAAAAACGTTAGATGTTCATCTGAGACTCCAGCTTTTTTCAAGCCTTTGATAAATATCTCATACATCCGGGAGACGATACCTTCTGTTCCCAATGAAAGAAAGGCTGAACTCTCATAAGCTGATGACCTTAAGCAGAAAGATAAAATCTCACTAACAAAGATCTGGGTAGGCGGCGCAGGCACCAAATCTTCTAAAATAATCCCTAAGCCCTGATTCAGAAAGCGACGAAAGAGTTCTGCATGTCGTTTATCCAGATCAGCCTCACCACTCTCTTCCCAAAGATTTTCCACCAGTTGGGCCCGGTGCATATCATTGTCGCTATTGGCCATAAAACCGGCTAAACAGCGCGTGAAGCTACGGCTATAAAATGAGTATTGCCCAAAGATAAACTGTAAGTCAGCCAACCCTAGACTGCCTGATTTAAAGGCTTTGAAGAGAGAATTTTTCCAAAGCGGATGACCACTTTGCAATTTTCTTAACTGTGAGAGCTGGTGCTTAGTTTGAGTATTGATGCATGATATTTTATCAGGCTTTATATCTTCGGCAGATGCAGAGAAAACTGCCTGTAAATCCATAGATTTCACTACAGTCTGATTGAAATTTTTCATTGTTTCAGTACCCTTTCCTAACTCGTTTCCTTGGTTAAATTTATCCGCCATCAACTTTCCCAGAAAAAATATATGCTTCTAGAAGACTGATTAAGTTAATTGAGAACGTCAAAAACCTTCGGTTTAGACTTCTATTTCTTATTTGAGGTATTGAACAAACTCAATCTCTTGAAGAGACTCCTCAGAAATAGGTTTAACGCGCCTCAGCGGAATAACAACAAAGGCAACTCAGAAAAAGTCCACTAAAAATCTGCAAGCAAAATCGTTTTTTACAAAATTTTATGTTTGAGAGGCTTTATTTTTATACCTCTCCAAAATCGATTTCAGCTCACTTGGCATGGCCCTGATTGCTCAGAGCTGTCGAGTGCAAGGATGGACTTTTCTGCGATCGCTCTGTCGTGTTTCTTGCCTTCATAGGTGTCACTCAAATAGCGCACCTTCCCTCACGGTCATGGATAGCCAGGTGGTTGACGCTATGGGCTTGCGGCTTGCCGCTGTCATACCCCTGGCGGTCAGTTTTGTCCCTGGGGCGATTGATCCGGCATTCGGTGTCATCGATGAGGAACTCCAAGTTGGGACGTGGGCTGAGATTTTCTTTCCGGTTCGCGGAGGCTCTCCGGTAGTTGCTATTCAGACCCTTATGCCGGGTTCAATCCTGGGGGGATACCATTTCTCTGGAATAGCACTACAGATCGGAATAGAGAGCTTTGGGAGCAAGGGGGCTGGGGAACAGGATGTGTAGCGAGAGTTTGGAGAATCTGTATGAGTCGCCGCGAAAATGTCGGGTGTCATCCACGCAACATCGAATCCGGAATATTTTCAGAGTCCCGACGGCAAAATTTTACCGACTTGTTATCCCAGGAGCGCTGGTAACGCTATTCCCAAGTGCTGAGGTTTTGTAGCCAGGTTTGAGCGAACGCTACCCACTGCTCACGGCGACGTTCAAAGTCGGCGGCAATCCAGATCAATGCAGTGCCGACGAGAATCCCCACAATCCATTTCATAAATGGGTAGGTCGGATTGAGCAAGACCAATTGATTGACCGCATTCACTACAAACACGATTGTGCCGACGTAAAGAAAGGCGCGGATACGTAGCAAGAGTCCAGCGGCGATCGCCCCCAGCGCCATCAGTCCTACTGGCAGCCCCGTCCATCCATCAGTTACTAGGGCCGTCAATAGAACGAGGCCCGTGGCAAGCAGCCGTAGCCCGTGGCGGGCATTTTTCTGACCAGTTTGGCGCACAAAAGGATCAACCTGGGCCCCGTAAAGCAGGGCCAGACCTACCGGCAAAACTGCAATGACCGCATCTTGCAGATTGAATTGAGCCCACCAAGTCCAAACCGCCCAGGTGATGCAGCCGACTGAGAGGTAAGACAGGCGCACCTGCCGCTGCCGCCAAGCCAGCCAGCCATAAAAGCCGGCGAGAATCCACAGAGTCGGAATATGGGAAATGGACGCAGTGAACAGGATGGTGGCGAGGGGAACCGCGATCGCCATCACCCGCCAGGGGCTGGGCGGCCATTTGGGTTCAATTTGAGGTGCTGAGTAAATCGGCACGGCGATCACGCAAGCCACCGCCCCCCACCAGTTATCCAAAATCTGGAGGGCCGGCACGGTAAATCGTAGAATCACGAACCAGCCGATTAGTTCAGTCAGCCCACTATAAATCCACGCGGCTTGCAGCGCCTCAGTTTGGCGTCTACGACCCTGGTGCAGGGCATAGCCAATAAGGACCGCAGTCATCAACAACCCCGCCCAGGTCAGTGTCGATGGCATCCCGAAGACCGATAAACCGGTTGTGACTAAGAGCATCAATAGACTGCCAACCAGCCAATGGGCATGGGCTGCCCAGCGGCTTTCTACCTTGGAAAGGGGGAAATAAGGCTCGAATCGAACTGTAAGTTGCTGATAGGCCACCATCATAACAACGCTGACCCCTGCCAGCACAATCATGCCATCGAGGGGATTGCCCCCGGACGCCTGCGAGAGCTGATATACCACTAGCTCATAACTGCCAACAGAGAACCCTAGCAGAGCTAACCACCGCAACTGGGGAAGCTGAATTTGGCGACTA
>JBCCRZ010000736.1:0-3109 GCA_039200855.1 Cyanobacteria bacterium P01_D01_bin.44
ATTCTCCTTACATGCCGACTGGCTCCATGAAGGGATGGGGGGAGCCTCCTGGGGTTCGACCGGTGGCGGCGCTGACCTGCGTAGCAGTGTGAAGATTGGTGTGGGATATGGCAACATCCACGATTGGCTCGGGGCGCTTGGTCTGAGTCAGTGGAACTTTCCAGCCTCCATAGGGCTTTTGCTGATGACAGGTGCCCTTGTTTTTGTCTATCGAACAGTAGATAGCTGGATATTGTTGGGGACCTGCGCTATTTTTGCCAGGTTGTGGACTTATCATCTGGTTTACGATGATTTACTGGCGATTTTACCCATGGTGGCCCTCTTTCGTTTGACGAAGACCCAACCCTTTGCTCCACGTTATCAAACCCTCAGCGGAGTTTTGTTCGGAGCGGCGGTGGTGGTATCTCTAATGCCAGCAAAAATGCGTTTGATGGCCTTTCCGTTTGATGTGATCTTTAAATACGGGCAAATCTCTATTTGGCTGATGATGTTGATTTGTCTGTTGGGTTGGGCCCAGCGACTCAAAGCTCAAAGTGGGCTTAAGGGAAAGTCACGGCTCAGAAACAATAGCTCAAGTCTATACTCATAGGTCTCTCTGCTCAGTTACCCATGCAAACTCGTTCACCTTTGTTATCGGTTATTATCCCCACCTACAACCGTCCTGATCGCCTGCGACACTGTCTGAAAGCCGTGGCTAAGCAGACCTACGATCACCAATGTTTTGAAGTGATCGTAGTCGATGATGGCAGCCATACCTCAATGGCCCCGATTATCGGTGAGCTGGCCTCGAAGGTGGATATAACCCTCTTGCAACAACAGAATTCGGGACCGGCTAGGGCCAGAAATAAGGGTGCTCAGCAAGCCCATGGACAGTATTTAATTTTTACGGATGATGATTGTACGCCCACCCCAGACTGGCTGTCCCAGATAGCCGCGCATTTTGCGGTTAATCCCCAGAGTTTTATCGGCGGGCATACCCTCAACGCGCTGCCGGATAATCCCTACTCGACCGCAAGTCAGCTGCTCATCGACTATCTTTATGGTTACTACAATGCTGAGCCGGGTCAGGCTAGCTTTTTTGCCTCCAATAACTTCGCTCTCCCCGCCGATTTATTTCACCAGATGGGCGGGTTTGACACCACTTTCCCCCTGGCGGCAGGGGAAGACAGGGAGCTGTGCGATCGCATCCATCAACAGGGTATTCCAATGCGCTATGTTCCCGAGGCAAAAATCTGGCACGCCCACGAGCTCAGCCTAAAAAAGTATTGGCGACAGCATTTTAATTACGGTCGCGGGGCCTACCACTTTCACCAGGTGAGATCGCGTCGCAAGGCTGCCCCTGTGCAGGTTGAGCCGCTCACGTTTTATACTCGACTGCTGACCTATTCTTTCAAGCGATCAAACGTGCCGTCTGCTCTTTTCCTCGCGGGTCTGATGCTGGTGTCACAGGTGGCCAATGTGGCCGGGTTCTTTTGGGAAAAGCGCCAGCAACCTGCCAACTAAGCAATTTTTCCCTGATCAGGGGCAGTGTCCTCAACGTTTTTTTCTGTCCAGGGGAACCCTAGCTGGTTAACTGACTTGAGGTACCAGAAAACGATCAGAAGCGGAAGCGCATAGCGATCCCACTGGTATGCCTTCATCATAATCAGGCAGTGAAAACCTAGTATCCAGAACACTAAACCTGGTCGCGCAAAGCGCAGGCAAGCCAGGAGTGCTAGGCTATAAAACAGAGCAATTTTGAGTGCGTACGTCGGCAGCAACCCCGCAACCTTAATCAGGTTGCCGCTGGCTTCTAGGGAAGGCGGAAAGACCACAAACAATATTAGTAGGCCCGCTGCAATGGCTAGGTACTCTCGATAACGTTCTCGATGCTGTAGCAGGGACTTGAGACAAAACCCTCTCCAGAAAAGAACGAATTCAGGAATGACAAAATAGAGTCCCACCAAAGATAGAAAATACAGCCCCCCCCCGGGCGTTATGGCCCAAAGAGTGCGCTGTACATCTGGGGCTAGCCTGGATGCATAGGAGGCGGCTGGCGCAAACCCTTGAAACAAGATAAACCAACCCAAGATCGAAGCAGCGGCGGTAACGGGTGCTAGTATTTGCCATTGCAATCGGGTCTTGTTTCGATAAGCTGAGACCAGCTCAAAGGCAACAACCCCCAGCGGAAATGCCAACATATATTGGCGGGATGCAATCGCCAGGATAAAGGCCAATCCACTGATTAAATGACGCTGTTTGCGGTAAAAATGAATGCCTAATAGACCGAAGAAAGAGGCAATCAGATCGGTATAGAGCAACCCGCTTAGCCACAGGTAGTAGGGAAACAGCAACAACCCGACTACTGACAAAAGCGATCTCACCCGATGCTGCCGCTGGGGCCAGCCAATCCAAAGTGCGATCGCAAAAGATAGCCCAAAGTTTAATAACCGGCCCACAAAAATTCCCCCGTGGAACAGATACTCCAGCAGGCCATAGATGATAAAGGGCAGGGGGGTGTTAAGCTCTTCATAATTCCGCAACTGGTCAAATGTGGGAAAAAGGCGTTCACTGAAGGTTAAACTGGTTTTCCAAAAAAATTCTTCATCCCACCAGGGGTCGCCTTGAAGACCGCCCAGGCTTATAAATAGTGCCAGATAAATCAGGCTGAGGATAACTAAAAAACAAAATTGGAGATTAAAGTCTGCTCGGATTTTTGAATGCATGCTGGCCTGTTTAAGGTTAGGGGTATATTGCTACTCAAAGGCCTCAACAGCTTGATATAGCAATCGACGGATGCATTCGTCGATTGCGCGTCAGGTTAGCCGTTGATAATTAAGGCTTTTGGGGATATCCATTGTCCTAACTAACCTGACAGATGCAATATATAAGTCAATTAAGCTCCTATATATCTTCCCCTATTTATCTAAGGAAAGCTTTTTGAGGTGGTTAACTTGCTCCCTGCCGATAGACCTCATTTTGTCGCTTAAAGTTCCATCTTCGAGGGGGCTCAAAGCTGCCGGGCAGTCAGCCCGTTGTCTAGACTAGGAACCTTACGACGAGATTGTCCGTCAAAACCTAGTTGAGAAAGTTCTACATGATGACTATGGCTGCCGTAAATTTTCCATAG
>JBCCRZ010000737.1:0-3109 GCA_039200855.1 Cyanobacteria bacterium P01_D01_bin.44
AGCTTTCGTCCGCGCCTGCTCTGGTTAATTGGCCTCCTGCTGGTGGGGCTGATCGTATCAGAAACCCTTGTCCATCTGGTGACCGAGTCTTGGTGGTTTGAGACGATTGGCTTTGCTGAGGTGTTTTGGACCCGGCTGCGCTGGCAGGTGGTAATCGCGGCGATCGCCTTTGGTGTCTACTGGGGGGGCTTATTCATCAGTTATGGCGTTGCCCAGCGAGTCACCCGCGATCGCCAACTCGTGGTCCGCGAAAATCGCGACTGGGACCCCTACGTTCCCCTGTTGATTCGCTATGCCTGCCTGGTCATGATGACGATGCTGGCATTGAGTGCGGCGATCAAAAGTGCAGGCGCTTGGGAAATGGTGCCAAAGTTTCTTGACCCGATCGGGTTTGATGTCCAAGACCCAATCTATGGGCGCGACGTCAGCTTCTATATCTTTCGGCTACCGCTGTACGAACAGTTGCATCAAGGGCTGCTTGAGCTGCTGATTTGGAGCATTTTGATCACGCTAGGGATTTACGGCCTCAAAGGCGAAATCCGCCCCGAGCGCGGCTGGAAATATTTTTTGACGGGGGATGCCAAAAGCCACCTGTGTGTTTTGCTGGCGGGGTTAGCCCTGATCACAACCCTGGGGTTTTGGCTGGCTCGATTTCAGCTGCTATATTCCACCAGTGGGGCGGTCTTTGGAGCCGGCTACATTGATGTGAATGCCCGACTGCAATCGTTTACGGTGCTGGGCATCCTGGCCTTGGTGGTGGCAGGGTTGTTTTTGGCCTCGATCTGGCGCAGCGGCTTTTTACTGCCCATGACTGCCATTGGTTTCTTCTTAGGGGCTCTGGTCTTGCTCGGGGGCGCTTATCCGAGTGCCCAGCAAAAGCTGGTGGTCGAACCCAACGAACTGACTAAAGAAACCCCCTTTATCGAGAACAATATCGCCCTCACCCGTCAGGCCTATGGCCTCAATCAGGCCCGTACAGAGAGTTTTGAGGTCGAAAACCAGCTGACCGCTGCCGACATTAGCAATAATACGGCCACCCTGGAGAATATTCGCCTGTGGGACTATCGACCGTTACTCGATACCTATAGCGGTTTGCAAACGTTGCGTCCTTACTACCGCTTTCAAGATGTCGATATTGATCGCTATACCCTCAATGGGGATTATCGGCAGGTGATGCTGTCGCCCAGAGAGCTCCAGGATGACGCCCTACCAGAGCAGGCCAAAACCTGGATTAACCAGCGACTTGTCTATACCCACGGCTATGGTCTGGCCATGAGCCCGGTCAATCAGGTGACCACCGAGGGGCTGCCAGAGCTGTTTATTAAAGATTTACCCCCTAACAGCTCGGTCGATCTTGAGATTGATCGACCCCAAATTTACTATGGTGAGCTGACCGATAACTATGTCTTAACTGGGACCGGGCAAGCAGAATTTGACTACCCGGTTGGCGGGGATAATGCGACCCATGAGTATGCGGGGCTAGGCGGTGTTCCGGTGGGGTCTTTGGGGCGACGGCTGGCCTATGCCTACGATCTCGGCAGTTTGCAGCTATTGTTGTCCAACTACCTAAACTCCGAATCGCGACTGCATTACCACCGCTTAATTCGCGATCGCATTCGGCAGCTAGCGCCATTTTTGCTGTTAGATAACGATCCCTACATGGCCGTGATTGACGGTCGCCTGCAGTGGATTGTTGATGCCTATACCCTGAGCAATCGCTACCCTTATGCCGAGCCTATACAGCTAAGTCGCAATGCCAACCAGCTGCTACAAGATAGCAGCGTAGCCCAAATCGCAGCGCTGGGGACTAACTACATCCGTAACTCGGTCAAGGCCGTGGTGGATGCCTATGACGGCACCGTCCAACTCTATGCGGTGGATAAAACTGACCCGATTTTGGCCGCCTACGAGCGGATTTTTCCCACCTTATTTGAGCCCTCGGTGCCCCCTAATTTGGGAGCCCATTTTCGCTATCCCCACGATCTTTTCAAAATCCAGGCGCATATGTATCGGGAGTACCACATGCAGCGCCCCAGCACCTTCTACAACCAAGAAGACCTTTGGGATTTTCCCACCCAGGTTTCTCGAGAAGAAACTGAGGAACTGGTGGAACCGTACTACGCAATTATGCGGCTGCCCGAAGCCGAGGCCGAAGAATTCATGCTGATCCTACCGTTTACGCCCGTGTCTAAAAACAACATGGTGGCGTGGATGACGGCCCTGTGCGATGGCGACAACTACGGCCAGCTGCTGGTATACCAATTTTCAAAGCAGTCGCTGATTTATGGCCCCCGTCAAATCGAAACCCGGATTGATCAAAACCCTGAAATTTCCGAACAACTTACCCTCTGGAACCAAGAAGGCTCAGCGGTGTTTCGGGGCGATCTGCTGGTGATTCCCATCGATCAGTCGCTGCTGTATGTTGAACCGGTTTATCTGCAGGCCACCACAGGGCAGCGCAATGCGATTCCTGAGCTTAGGCGGGTGATTATGGCCTATGGCGACACCATTGTGATGACCAATACCCTCGACGAAGCCATTGTTTCTATCTTTGGTGAGTCGGCTGTGGCCTCTAAACCCCAAGAGCCTCCTCAAGACGCTGTTCCGCCAGCGAATGCGCCCTCAAGTAACACCTCCTCAACAGGTGCGCCCACTGCCCCGGCACTCACTGCCACTCAACGCCAGCAACTAGAAGCCGCCCTGGAAGCCTACGAACAAGGACAAACCGCCCTCCAAGAAGGCGATTGGACCCGCTATGGCACCGCTCAAAAACGTCTCGGTGAGCTGCTAGAGCAGCTGAACCAAGATGACTCAGAGAACAACGATGAGTAAGTTACAGGCTGGTTAAAATTCTGCGATTACTTATTCCCAGGACCTACTCATTCCCAGAACCGGTTGCAAGCGCAATTTCTTGGACCGAGCTTTTGAGGGCCATGTGGCTTAAAAGCGACTCGTAGGCATCAAGGGCTTGCTCAAAGGAGTAGTTTGCGATCGCATGTTGCCGCCCTCTTTCGCCAAGGGTTTTGGCTCTTTCAGGATCTTCGTAAAGTTCCATGATGGCTTTAGCAAGCGCTGAGGGGTTTTCTGGGGAAACCGCTATGCCACCGCC
>JBCCRZ010000738.1:0-3098 GCA_039200855.1 Cyanobacteria bacterium P01_D01_bin.44
CCTCCGCTGCAGCCTTGAGAATTTTCTCAACGCGCTCCTGGCTGCGCTGTTGTTGTGGCTGGCGACGAAATACCGACTCGCTTGACGACATATCCCCCTTGACAAATTTAGAGCCTGTAGCCTAAGTATAGATAAAGATGAATTTTTTGTCAGGTTTTAAAATCGCTTAGCAAAGGAGTTTTTGCGATGTCGATGCTTGCTGGCGCGCCGTGGTTGTTGGCGCACAAATCCATGCTGCCCGTAAATCAGCCGGTTAAGGTGTCTTTATATGGACAAGATTATGTGCTGTGGAAAGATTGCAACAATGACGTCCATGCCTTAGTCAATATCTGCCCTCACATGGGAGCCATGCTCTCTGAAGGTTGGTGCGAAGCCCAGGTCAATGGGTCTAGCAAAGTGGTTTGCCCCTTCCATGCGCTGGCGTTTGATCCGGAGGGAGGGACGGTTCTGCCTGGAACAAATCGGGAAACGCGATCGCAACTCAAACCGCTAGAACTCGTTATTCAGGGCGATTTTATCTGGTCCTACGGAGACGCTGCCCCCAAGCAGCCGATTCCAGAGAGCCTCAATAAAATAGCCGCGACCTATGAGTTTGTCGGGGCGACAGCCGATATGAGCGTAGAGACACCGCTATTGCCCATGCTGCTGAATATGCACGATTACAATCACCAGAACGGCACCCATCGGGACTTGTTTCGCATTGAAGAGGTTCAGTTCGGGCAGTTTATCGACCAGGGGCATTATTCTGAAGCCTTCTTCAAAGCCCCAACCGCATCCCCGACCTGGCAAGAGATTGTCCAAAACCCAGCCGTACTGACGCTACCGAAGATATTAGAAGCCCATTTAGAAAATCACTTTCCTTCACTCGTGATCTTTCATGGCGAAAATGCAGCAGGCACCGTTGCCCAATGTCATCTATTTGTACCTGAGTCAGACGGGCGGACGCGAACTTATATTCTCTTATTTGCACAGCCCAAAAGCCCACTATTTAAGCTGATCAAAGGAGTCTTCCTGAAGCTCAGTAAAACAGTTGTTGAGCAAGACGCCGCCATTCTGTCTAAAATCTATCCTGATCAACCCCAAAAAATTAAGCTCAACAACGAGGTCGGAATGGACTGGGTTCGCCGTAATATTAAGAGCTGGCCCACTGTGGTTGCACCCAATCTGTCACGATAATCGGGGCCTGGTCATGGGGCACAGGCAGTTCGGACGCCAACTCCCCTCTCCCAAATTTGGGAGAGGGGTTAGGGGAGAGGGCCGCCGGGATGTTAGCTGGAATCCAATCCGCAGTCGGGGCAAAAGGCTATAGCTCAAGCGGCACGAACTTCGCTAGCGCGCCCCAAAGTCCGGTAGTCTGTTTGTCTGCAGTCCTCTTAGCTCAGCCCTAGTAGCATTTCAGCAAATGCCTCAGCACTCGCCAGAGGACTGTGGAAATTAAACATCAGGCTGAGGTCATAACGCTGGTCCATATAAACCACGTCGATGGCCATCGCCACCTCGCCCCCAGCGGCCACGTCCAGACTGGCCCGAAACTCGGCAGATCGAACATCGATTAAGCGTTCTAAACCTTGCTCACTGATAAACTGACTGACGGTTGGCAGGACCCCAACGGATTGACGGGTTGCTGTCAGAGTCCCCCGCGCAGCAGTCAGTCCCGCACTGGCCGTAGCCAGAGCCGCATTCAAACTGAGCAACTCTGGGTCAGCATTGATGGGCGTGCGGTTGAGCCCCTGACGAGCCACTCGCAACGTCCCTTGGGCGGCTTGAAGCGCAGCTTGGGCAGTAGCCAGTGCGGTTTGGAGCCCGCCAATTTCTACACCCAGCGCGGTAATTCTGGCGGCTGCCTCGGGGTTAGGAAAACACCGTCGCCCCCCCAATGGACCCAGGTTAACGCAGGTTTCGCGATTTCGTTGACGGTTGATTTCGGCCTGGCGGTTGCTAATGTCTCGGCGCAGGCCATTCACCCGATTTTGAGCCTGGTTGACTGACTGTTGGGCACTTTGTACCCGTCGATTAGCCGCTGATCGTTCCCGGTTGATGGCATCATGACGACGGCGAATGCGATCGTTCAGACTATTAACCTCCTGCTGGGCGCGGTTAATGCTTTGTTGGGCGGCGTTGATCTGCTCCGTTGCCGATTGGGCCGCTGCTTGAATGTCCTGGGTGGCTTCTTCCTTGAGGTATCGCAGCAGATCATTCTGCATTGTGGCGGCAATTTGAAAGTCGCTCGTGCGGGTGACGCCGGGGGTGGTCACCGCAAGGGAGGCTTCAAATTGATCAAACAGACGGCCCGTGATGCTAAACTCAAGCCCATCCGTATTTGCCTGGATCAACACCTCCTGGCCAATGCCCAACAGTGAAACCTGCGAAGATATAAACAGTTCTGAGTCAACGGTGGGTCCTAGTCGCAGACGGAGTTGAGCATGATCTTCCCCATTTACCCCCCGAATTTGCAACAGATCAGCGCCAAAATCGATGGGGTCCATATCGGCCCGCACGGTGAGCCCGTCAAAGTTGTCTACGTTTAAGAAGGCGCTGGCGTTCCATCCCCAGGCATTCAAACGACCCTGGAAAGTGACCCCGGCTTCTCGAAACTGAACGCCGCCAATGCTGGTGGGGACGGGCACAATGTTGAGCTGCACATCTTCCATGGCGACATCCACTACGTTTTCGAGGGGGCGTCTCAGATCCTCAGGTAGGGCATTGTAGGCGATAAAGGTGGTGTTGCTCATCGCACTCATAATCTGTAACAGGGTGATGCGATCGGTAGACCCTGCCAAAACAAACTGATCGGGATCGTTAATATCGACCAAGATCGATGCGCTGCCATCAATGGCCCCCAGTCTGAGATTGCCGTGGATGCCAATATTATCAATCCAGGGAGAGTTGTAGGTAAGCCCCAGTTGTAAAGAGAGCTGACGCAGGGTAATACCGGGGATGCCAAAGGGGTTGACCCATTCGCTGGTATTTTGGATCTCCCCTGAGAGGGCTCCCTCCGGGCTGCGTCCGGTGCCATTGAGTGTAAAGAAACCCGTGAGGGATTCTGCCTGGGCCCGGATGCCCCCTGTGAAAACCAACCGGGTTTCCATATCGCTGTC
>JBCCRZ010000739.1:0-3097 GCA_039200855.1 Cyanobacteria bacterium P01_D01_bin.44
GTCATCGGGGACCCCAGAGCATCTCATCTGCGACCTGGCCCACAGCTGGAATGCTGATGTGATTGTGCTAGGCAGTCGCGGCCATCGCGGCCTGCGGGAGTTGTTTTTAGGCAGCATCAGTAACTATGTCACCCACCATGCGCCTTGCTCGGTGTGGGTGGTGCGACCTGACCGGTCAGCGCGATCGCAACCATCAGCCCGTCAATCTGGACAAACTGAGGCGCAGGTAACGCCCTCGGTCAGTCGATCCGCATAGGGGGGCCTACGTAATCGTCTAGCTCAATTTGTGACGTGTAGCAGGTCCAGTCAGAGCGAGATAGCGTCTTGCCACAAACAGCTGGGGTCCGGTTTTTGCCCCAGTAGGCAACATAGTTAAAGACCAGCAGCGGCATGCCCAGGGGGACTGCCAAATATTCACTCAGCTCGTAGGTAGCTGGGACACTTTCTAAGCGAACTTCAGCCGCACAGAGGTGAATACCGTTCGTCGTCAGGGTGCTGTAGGTAAACCCTCGCTGTAGCTGATCCGCCAGGGCATTGCCAATGGCTGAGGGAAAGTAAGAAATGTCGAGCGCGACGGGGGACTGATCCGCATAGAGAATCTTTTCTTGCCAATAAATTTGATCGCGCTGGCTGGGAAGCGCTAGCTGGCGAGTCACCTCAGCCGGGGCTTTTATTTGCTGAAACCTCAGGGTGTGAACATGGGCCGTGTAGCCCTGCTGCTTGAGGGCATCATCAAATTGCATGAGCGGGTTAGACATGGAGAAGCTAATCTTGTGCCGGTCTTTGACAAAGATGCCTTTGCCGCGCTGGGTGGTCACCAGTCCTTGTTGGGTCAGGTTGGCAACGGCTCGGCGGATAGTGGTGCGGCTGACACCAAAGGCTTCCCCCAGATCAAATTCGCTGGGTAAACGCGCCCCTGGCTCATACTGGCCTGCCTCGATTTTTGCTTTTAGCTGCTCTGAGATGGCAATGTGCAGGGGTTGTTTAGCGGCGCTTGGCTCACTTGGAACCATAAAAGATGATGTCATGGGTGTGAATTACTCCTGTTATCGTAACTGACCCAGTGACGCAGAGGCCAGTGCCTGACGGGGGGCACTACACCTCGACCGGCTGAAATCGAGCCACCTTAAACAAACTCGTATCGTGGGGGGTGCTGCCGTCAATCGCCAAATCTGCCAGCATCTTGCCACTGAGCGTCGTGAACTTAAACCCATGGCCAGAAAACCCAGCCCCGATCACAACGTGGGGGTAGCTAGGGTGTTGGTCAATGATGAAATGCTTGTCGGGGGTCAGGGTATAGAGACAGCGACGGGTGCTGAGCAGCGGCCCAGCCGCACCGGGGATATAGTCACGGGCAAAGTCTCGAATGCGCTCCGTCCAGGCCTGGCTAGGCGTGTAGTCAACCTCGCTGGGTGTATCTACGGTATCCCACCCGTAAAAGGTGGTGATTTTAACGCCAATGCTGGGGTCTTCGTGGGGGATGCCGTAGGGCATTTCGCCATAGTCGCCGTTCATGTGGGCAAAGAAAACAGGAAAGGTGCCGGGTTCAAAGCTGGCAGGGGTCTCGGGCTGGTAGAACCCGAGCTGGCAGGGCATGATCTTGAGCGGCAGGTCGATACCCTGGTCTGCTAATAGCCCTTTGGCCCAGCTGCCTGCGGTGAGGATGATGCGATCGCACCGAAACACGTCCCTGGCTGTCTGCACCTCAACCCCATCGGCGTCAGGGGAGACCTTGACCACAGGGGTTTGATCCAGGATCATCGCGCCCCGCGCCTGGGCTAATCTTTGATGGGCCAACACGCAGCGAGACGTTCGCAACAGCCCCGAATCAGCATGAAACAACCCTTCCATACCGTCTTTCAGGGTGAACTGAGGATAGCGCTCGCGAATTTCGTCCTGGGTGAGGTGCTCATAGTCCAGCTGGGTCTTATCCATAGCCGACTTAAGCGCCTGGAAGGTATCCACTTCGGGGAACCCAAAATCCAGCCCCCCCGTTTTGACGTAAAGCTGTTCCCTAGCTTCTTCCTGTAAGGCAAACCAGAGCGGATAGGCATCCCGCATCAGATCAATATAGATGGGGTGATCATAGGTGTAGCGAATGACGCGGGAGTGGCCGTAGGAGCTACCGTTTTGGTGGTTGAGCTCAAACTGTTCAATTAAGAGAACGCGCTGCCCAGCTTTAGAGAGGTAATAGGCAGCAGCGCTTCCCACGCCTCCAGCACCGATGACGATAACGTCAAACTGTTGAGCCATAGATACCTCCTTGAGAGTCCTTTGTATTGACAGGTGGTTTTAGGAACCGGGTTCTTTAGAAAACCCAGTTTCTAGGGAACAATCGCCTCTTCGGCCAGCGCTTCAGCCGCCAGCCCTTCGGCAGCAAGTCCTTCGGTGGCTTGTAGGGCCTTGCCCTCAATCATGGCAAGCTCCTGGCTCAGGCCCTGATAGAGGCTGTAGCACATTATCAACAGCACCACTGCAAAGGGTAACCCGGTTGTGATCGAAGCCGTCTGTAGCGCTTGCAGGCCCCCGCCTAACAACAAAGCTGCGGCCACGACCCCTTCTGTTACGGCCCAAAAAACCCGCTGAGGCACCGGAGAATCAAGCTTGCCGCCGGAGGTGAGACTATCCACCACCAGAGAGCCCGAATCAGAAGACGTCACAAAGAAAACCACCACAAGCACAATCCCCACAAAGGAGGTGATCCCGGTCAGGGGAAGCTGTTGCAGCATCACAAAGAGCGCGGTTGCCACATTCTCAGCAACAGCGTCGCCGATGATTCCCTGGGAATTTCCCAACTCCATAGACATCGCCGTCCCACCAAATACCGACATCCAGAGAAAGGTTAGCATCGTGGGCAGCAGCAACACCCCCAGGACAAATTCTCGAACGGTGCGACCTTTGGAAACACGGGCGATAAAAATCCCAACAAAAGGAGACCAGGAAATCCACCAGCCCCAATAGAAGACTGTCCAGCTATTCTGCCAGGTCGTGCCTTCAAAAGTCTCCGTCCAAAAGCTCAGGGTTGGCAAAGAGGCGGCATAGTACCCCACAACCTGTACAAAAGAACCCAAGATGAACAGGGTGGGGCCAACCAGCA
>JBCCRZ010000740.1:0-3094 GCA_039200855.1 Cyanobacteria bacterium P01_D01_bin.44
ACTTCCCGCACAACCGCATCTAAAGCACTCTCGCCGGGAGTCAACTTCCCCCCAGGGAACATGAATTTTGACGTATTGCGCTTTCTGACCGTGAGCAAAGAGTTGTTTTCAACAACAGCGTAGGCGACGACGGTAAGAGTTGGGGGCATAGAAAAAGTGGGGTCATGCAACAGAGCTGGGCACTCACAGTGTCTAAATCGTGCTGGGCGGGCACTGGGCCCGCCCCTACTAATCTGGAATCCACGTAGACGGATCTCCCGATGTCCGCACGCCACCTTCCCTCGAAAAGGTGACGATCACTACGTTGCTATCGTCACGGCCAATGTCGAGGTAACCGGTGGACCAGGTTTCGAAGCGATCAAAACCCGTGATCTCGAGATAGTAGGCTCCCGGCTCTAACTCAAAGCTTTCGCGACGATTAAAGTTGCGGGGGGTAAAAATGCGGCGACCGTTCAGAGAAACATTCGCCCATTCTTGTCCGGGGGCGACAAATTCGACCACGACTCTGCGCTCTTCGGGGATGCGATCGCGAATAATCACGGGGTAGCGATGATCGCGAATAATCACCGGATGGGAGCGCTGGTCAGACCGGCGGATGATAATATCTGAGCTAGCTGCGGGCAGCGTGGGCAAAACCCCAAACCCGAATCCCAACGCTGCCGCCGCAAGACGACGAAAAATTCGAGGATGAAAAATATTTTCCATGGCTTTATGATCTTGACTGATTGTGACGTGACGGATTAAGACAGATTGAATCCTTGACAGCGCTCCGGTACCTCTATCTTAAAGATTGCACCCCTTAATGACAGCTGTCCTTACAATAATCTTTGTTTAAGCACGTAGGATTTGGAGACGGTACGATGAAATTCTTTGAGAAACCTGACTCAGACGTTGCCGATCGGGTCCCACCGGGGCAGCATTTAGCCAAAGGGTTTCCGGTGCTCACCTACGGTGACAGCCCAGTCGTCAGTACCGATCAGTGGCAGCTCAAAGTATCTGGCCTGGCCACGCCCAAAACCTTCACCTGGGATGACCTGATGGCCTTACCCCAGAGCCAGTTCACCGCTGACTTTCACTGTGTCACTACGTGGTCTAAGCTTGATGTCAACTGGACCGGTGTCAAGGTTACCGACTTTCTCCAGGCCATCGAAGTAGATCCCAAAGCCGCCCACGTCATGCAGCACTGCTACGGCGGCTACACTACCAATGTAGCCATGGCAGACTTTGCCCGCCCAGAAAACTTTTTAGCCCACACCTTGTTTGGGGACCCCCTGCCCAGAGACCACGGTGGCCCCCTAAGGCTAGTAATCCCCCATCTCTACGCTTGGAAAAGTGCCAAGTGGCTAAATGGCCTGGAGTTTTTAGAAACCATGGAACTGGGCTTCTGGGAGCGCAACGGCTATCACCATCGGGGTGAGCCCTGGGCTGTAGAGCGCTACAGTACGCGATAAAAAATCGGCAGGCAAATTTTAGTAGACGCAAGCTTCCCCGACTTAGCGGTAAAGATGCTGAGTGGGAACCTTTAGTTAGGGATGCACATCTAGTTGAGTTCTGAGTTTTGAGTGAGTAGCTAAACACCATGCTCTCTCAAAAAGATCAGGTGCGAACGGGAGATTGCCAAAGCAAAACTTAGAACTTAGAACTATCTCGATAACTATCCTGCTCGTCTTGACCTGTTTCTCCCTCAGCATCCATGTTGGCCAGCAATTTTACAGAAAGTGACCCCGTCTTAGCTGGGCTTCCCCAAGAAGCCCGGCAGTGGCTAGAAGGGCTACCCTGGGCACAGCGCCGCTACGTGCTGTCGCTGTGCCATGTGATGTGTGCCACCCCGCCCGAAGTACAGGCAGAGTTTTTAGATGATTACACCGCTGACGGCGTAATCTCCCGCATCATCCATGATCAAGACACCCAGCAGCGGATCTACCTGCACCTTGAGCGTTTTGGGATCGCAACCCAGCTTAGCGAACCCCTGCTACGGCGCTATATTCGCCAATTTTATATGCACTCGGCCCAGACGCAGCACCAGCACACCAATATTTATCTCGAGACAGCGCTACAGCTGATGTCAAGCACCCAGGAGCACAACAGCATTCTCAGCTATATTCTCGGGTTTGAGCTACTCAAGCTGTTGTTCCAAATGAGTTGGGAGCAACACGAAAAACTCTACCGGCTGCAGGCCAGTCAAGAAGACTTTATCCGCACGTATATTCGACCGATTCAAACGACCCATCGGCTCAACGGCATCATCGTGCCCAAAAACGAAACTCAGTTTTTTGCCCGTCGTGAATACTTTATACAACGGCCTCAGCTCAGTCCTAAACGGCTCGACACCCTGGTGATGGCCACCTTTACTGCTGACACTGTCGTGCAAATTGGGTTCTCAATTATGCGCCACCCCAATGCGGTGCAGTTTGACTATGACCATATCTATGGCGACAACTCTAACCATGTGGCGATTTTGAATGGTTAGGGAGAAACTCAGAGAGCTGCCTACTCAGCCGCCTTTAAGACTTGCGTAGCGGTTAGACTCAGACCTGAAAACAGAGAGGAGATGATCGATTGCTTTCCTGCCTTCTAAAGCAGCAGATAAAACCATTAAATCTGGCTGTCGAGCGCTGGCCAGTTCCTCACTGACTGCAATTTGTGCTTTCATGCAGATTTCCATCGACGAGTTGGTAGCGGGTGTTGGTACCGTCGTCACAATGGAGGTATTCCTCAAGCGTCATTAGTCGATGATTCTAACTGCACCTGCCTGGATCGCATCAAACAACCGATTAATCTGCCGACGTTCTTGCTCGTCAACGGTGCCATCGGCCATCACCATCCGCGACAGGTCTTGATATTGCTGATAGCTGATTTTTTTAGTCACAATCAGGCGATCAACCAGCTTGGCAACATCAGATTTAGGGGTCGGTTGCTGAGGATCCATGATATTCAAAAATATTCTACAGCGGGCAAAGGTATCCAAATAGTACCCAATAGCGGCCCAAAATATGTCGGATTTGTGCGTATTCACGATGGAAGAAGGGTAAGCGGATAGGACAACCAGGGGAAGCAGCCAATACCGCAGGGGCAAAGGTCACCTTGCCGGGCC
>JBCCRZ010000741.1:0-3086 GCA_039200855.1 Cyanobacteria bacterium P01_D01_bin.44
GATACAGACTCTCCTCAAATCACCATTCGGACCTGTCAGAAATCGGATCAAGTCCTGGTTGAGATTATGGATAACGGATCGGGGATGTCGGAGGAGGTGCGATCGCGAATCTTCGAGCCCTTTTTCACCACCAAAGGCGTCGGCGCGGGGACCGGCCTGGGCCTGGATATCGCCCGACGTGTCATCGTCAAACGTCACAGCGGCTCCATTCGAGTTACCTCTAAACCGGGCAAAACAAACTTCCAAGTTTGTTTACCATTGCGTCCTCCTAAACAAAATACCTGAACGACGCCATGTATACCCTCGCCTATTCGACCAGTTTCCCTAAAATCGATCAGATTTTGCAAGGTGTGATCGAAATTTATCAGAAGGTATTTCCGGGGCGCATTCGGGGGTATTACTTACAAGGGAGTTATGGCAGCAAGAGTTCTATTCCCAATAGCGATTTAGACCTATACGTTATTTTCAAAGAGAATTTCCATAATCCAGAGGAGGTGATCAAGGCAGCGAGTCTGGGTCAATCGTGTGCCCAAATTAGTTCAGTGCTTTTAGAGATCAAGCCAGGTTCCGAAGCTGCATTGTCTCGATCTGAACAAGCGGGAATAGCCCTCAATTTCAAACACTCTACCCAGTTTCTCTATGGTCAAGATATTCGCGATCGAGTCCCCACACCATCCTCTGCAGATTGGCTAAGATGGGCAATGCACGCCCCTCAAACTTCTTTACTCGTCACACGCGCTGCCGAATGTTTAACCTTTCCGCTAGATTATCCTGATCCTCAAGCAGAGTTTTACGGTTATGAGCACCAAACGATGCCTGGTACCGATGGGATTGAGCAGCCTAGCAGCAAATGGTTGATTAGCACAGTAAGCTGGATTGCAACAGCACTGGTTGCCTTAAAAACTGCGCAATACGTGGGGAGTAAAAGAGAAGCTGTTGAACTATACAAGACATACATCAATGATGAATGGACAAATCTGATTGAGCAGGTCTATGAGCTATGTCGAAACCGTTGGCACTACATGATTCCAACCCAGGAAGCCGATCGCCAAACGCTACGTTCAATGTGCCAAGATGCGCTCAGACTCAGTAATTCTTTTTTAAGTCGCTATCGTCGTTTTATATTGCGTGAATTGGATGAAAAACAACCAAAGCATCAAATGCTGACCCTAAAAATGCTTGCAAGGATTATTTATCCAGAAGACCAGGAGATAGTTAACGTCTTAAAAAGATTACAGCAATCTGATCATGCATTGCTTAAACAAACAGCTCATGAAATAGAAAAGAAAGTTACTCACGGATAAAGGATGACTCATCGTTTAGCTTTCGGCGGCAGGACTTTTTAGGACACCTGCTAATATGAATGCGATCGCAGATTCCCCAAACGCCTCAACAGCGCCTGGACTTAGCCACTCGCAATCGGGTGCCAGATTTTTAAGATTGTTCTCCGCATTAAAGTAGAACGTCACCACCCCCATGATGTGAATCATCGTCAACCAGGGATCAAGGTCGCGAAAATACCCCTCATCGACGCCCTTTTGTAAAAGTTCGACCCCCAGGTTAATCGGAACTTCCCACCCCGTGAGCTTAAAATATTTCCCCTGGTTACTCATGGCTTCATGCAGTAAAACCTTGCCCTGATACGGGTGGGTCGATTCATGGGCAACCGCTGCCCTGAGAAATACCTTCAACGTCTCCGGCGGAGACAAACCTTCTAGATTTAGGGTCTCAGCCGCAGACATAAAACTAATGGAATAGCGCTTCAAAACGGCCTGGTATAATTCTTCCTTGGTACCAAAATAGTAGTGAATCATCGCCTTGGTCACCCCGGTATTGGCGGCAATCGGCTCTGTACGAGCCCCCGCCAACCCATAGCGGGCAAACTCCTCTTCAGCCGCGTCTAAAATTTGCGCCTTAGTGGCTTCTGGGTCACGACTGGGTCGCTTGGCAGATGAGCGCTTTGACTTGGCTGACGATTTCACCACAGGCTCCATCTATAATTTTTTCCTATTTATAGGATACAACGCCCCTATTCAGCCCACCACAGCAGTCTCTTACGGAATAAAAACTAACTAACCAGTTAAAAAGCTATTGACGAAATCCAAGACTCAAACTAAATTAACTAACAAGTTAGTTTAACTAAAAGGTTAGTTAAATGGCCCAAATTGATTTCACACTGTCGTTTTTTACTCAGATATATGACAACAACTCTACAGAGACGCGAAAACGTCGGTCTGTGGCAGCAGTTTTGTGACTGGATTACCAGCACAGAAAATCGGCTGTACATAGGCTGGTTTGGCGTACTGATGATCCCGACGCTGTTGGCAGCAACCACTTGCTTTGTGATCGCGTTTATTGCCGCGCCCCCTGTTGACATCGACGGCATCCGTGAGCCCGTTGCTGGCTCACTGCTCTATGGCAACAACATGATCTCCGGTGCTGTTGTGCCCTCCTCTAACGCGATTGGTCTTCATTTCTACCCCATTTGGGAAGCCGCTTCTTTAGATGAGTGGCTCTACAACGGCGGCCCTTACCAACTTGTTATCTTTCACTTTCTGATTGGCATTTTTGCTTACATGGGTCGCGAGTGGGAGCTATCTTATCGGCTCGGCATGCGTCCATGGATCTGCGTTGCGTACTCTGCGCCTGTCGCAGCGGCTTCTGCGGTCTTCTTGATCTATCCCCTGGGTCAGGGTTCTTTCTCGGACGGCATGCCGTTGGGTATCTCCGGCACGTTCAACTTCATGCTGGTGTTCCAGGCTGAGCACAATATCTTGATGCACCCGTTTCACATGCTGGGGGTTGCGGGGGTATTTGGCGGGGCGCTGTTTAGCGCAATGCACGGATCGTTAGTGACCTCTTCCCTCGTCCGAGAAACCACCGAAATTGAGTCTCAAAACTATGGCTACAAGTTTGGTCAAGAAGAAGAGACCTATAACATCGTGGCAGCCCACGGCTACTTTGGGCGTCTGGTTGGGCGCACCAACGAGGTGCTACTGGGTGTAGAGGCCAATAGTCGGACGCTCCACTTTTTTTTGGCAGCCTGGCCGGTGGTGGGGATCTGGTTCACCGCCTTGGGCATCAGC
>JBCCRZ010000742.1:0-3086 GCA_039200855.1 Cyanobacteria bacterium P01_D01_bin.44
CGATTCCTCCACTTTCCGCCACCACCAGAAGTCGAAGGTAATACACCACGAGGTAACGCTATGAATACAGCACGGCGAGTCCTCATGTCTGCTGGGGACCAAATCAAGCACTCTTTCCTCGATCGCCTCTTTCAACGCCTCGAAGATGCCCTCCAGGAAGGGACAGAAGTCAAATTTCGTCTGACCTGGGGGAATCTGACCGGGATCCCCATCTATCTAGACCCTACCTGTGTCGAAATCGTCTCTGTCAATGTGTATGTGGAAGACGATGATGAACCCTCTGAGGAAATCTCCTGGCGAACAGTTTGGTTGATTCGCTTAGAAGAGATTAATGCGATCGCATATCTCAGCGAGAGCTGGTCTAAGGGGCGGTTTGAGCAGCTGCTTGGGCACGAAGATGGGGCATCGGAGGAGAAAGAAGAGGGATAGGGAGATGTGCTTGGGGAGCACTAACCCGAGGTCTGGGTGTCTGATTTATTCAGAATTCTTCTAAACGATCGCACAAATAAAGCTGATAAAGCGGGCACCGCGTCTCCACCTCATTTCCCTGAAACCTCACCAGGCCTAAGCTATTTAGCCTAAACCCAATTTCTGACTTAACACGGGTGGGTTCTTTGGACTGAAGCACGGTTTTCATTGCGATGGCCATTTCAGGATTGTCTTGTAAATGGGCTAACAAATTGCGGAGATGTTGGGTGTAGGGGCCAGCTTCTGTGGGTGCGATCGCCAGCAGCTCCTCAAGACTTATACCTGTATCAGATCGAAGCTGTTCTAATGCCTGTTGAAATAAATAAGGATGCCCCCCCACTAAATCATTTAAAGCTTGAACTTGCTCAGGTGAATCCCGAAGAATATCTTGTTTTTGGGCAAGCTGAAAAAGTTGTGCTTGATTAAATTCGGCGAGTTCTACTGCAAGGCCCACATTAAAAGGAGAACGATTGACATTTAAGGTCGGATAAATATCGGTTGAATGGGCAATAATGAGTCTCAGGCGTTGCCAATCTGGCAAAATGCGAGCGTCCTCATACCAGGCTCTGAGCAGGCTGAAAAAGTTAGCCGCCACCGCTTCATAAAGAAAGAGACGATCCACATTATCCAGCGCTAAAACAATGGGGCGATCGCTGTTTTGCAGAATGTAGGTTTCAAAATATTCCGTGCAGCTTGTGTTGCTGCCGAGTTCTTCGTCCCAATAGTCACTCACTCTGTTCTCTAGTTTGAGCTGCCGAGTGACACGGGTGCAAAAATATTTTAAGAACCGTTCAAGATCGCCGATCACGGTGGGTTCTACGCTGAGTAAATTGATGGGGACAATTGCATAGTATTGCTGCTCAGCGTAGTGAAGCAGCCGATCGACCAGCCAGGTTTTTCCCATTTTTGGGGGGGCTTTTATGCGGATAAGCGCTCCGGGCTGCACAATGACCTCAAAGCAGCGCTGCTCTGCGGGTGGGCGGTCAACATAGGGTGGCCGCGTTGGGTGGGCACTCGCGGGCACTGTTGATGGCGGTCGGTCGGTCGTTGTTTGGCTAGTGGCTTCAGATAGCCACTGGCGTTCTAAGGCCCCTCGGAAGCTGCGTTTGGTGAGCTTTTCACCAGTGGCTTTAGATAGCTTCGTCCACAGACCGTAGCCGACATCGCTGTTGATATACTCTAGGGTGTAGCCGAGTTCTTCCGCGATCGCGCCATAGCTTTTGCCTTCCCAGGAGCCTTGCAGAACCTGACTTTCGATGTCACTCAGGTGTTTATTGGTTGATTCAAAAAGCAGCCGATCTACCAGTTGTTTGGCATGAGCCCAAGTCAATCCTGAGTCTGAGTCCATCGAAAGCCTTGCAAAATCTCTAAAGCATCGATTCTACTATAGCTGTTTGAGGAGGCTGTTTGAGGGGTTTAAATCTGATCTGATGCGCCATTGATGAGCTGAGTACGGCTCAATAAATCTAAAAGTTCATCTTTAGTCGCGGTAGAAATTTCCACAATGCCATTGATATCATCAGGTTGATACCAGGCATAGGCAATGCCGATGCCCATGCCCTCTTGTTCCAAAGCTTCTCGGATAAAAACCTGAATGCCATTGGCTGTTTGCATAAAGATTGTCTCTGAAAGGGCAAAACCAGGGATGTCCAGACTCATGGCATAGTTTTGGGCGGTCAGCCCTTCGGGGTTGGAGATGAGCCGAAAGCTTTCTGGCTGTAATGCATCGGTGCCCAGTACAGGCAGCCCCAGGGTAAGACACTGAATCAAATTGAAATCAACAGGATGCAGGATAGCCACTGTGCCATCGTTGTAAAGCAAGGTACGAAAGTTGGCGGGGATGGTGACTTGCACACCAAACTCATGGAACTCAACGGTTCGAGTGGTGGTCGCGGTAGGAATGTGATTGTCTCCGGGACAAGTCGGCTGGGCTGTCGCTGCTACTGCTGAAGATGAAAGCGGTGCAAGGTTCAGGGCGATCGCACTTGCTAAAGCAAAAATACTCAGGGGCCAGTTGCTAGAACCGTGACGATAAAACATGGTTAACAGAACTCCAAAAAATTGTTGAACTCAAATCGATATGTTGATCATGGCTTGCAGAGGCAATCTACACCATGGGTTTAAATAGGTGTCTTAGATTCATTTAAATAGGAAAAGATAGGCTAAGGGGCTGTTAAAAATAAAACTCATGGTTTGAGTTACAGCGATATCGATTATCAGATTATTTCAAGCTCAAATCATACAATGGTGAGTTCCTTAGTTAAGACACGCTCGCCCAGCATGTCCCCTCTTGGGAGGGGCGCAGGGGTGGGTTTCGATGGGTTGCGTGAGTAATCAAAACCCACCCCGCCCTGCGGGCACCCCTCCCAAGAGGGGAAGTCTATGCTCAGGCCAGAATGCGGCAAAGAGAATGCCCGACCTCAAATCATGAAATTGTTTCTTAACGGCTCCTAATGACCTGGCTAATCACAGAGGGCGCGATCGCCACCTTCTAAATAGGCTTGGTTTAAGTAAGGTTCCAAACGGGTGCAGGCTTTACCTAGCAGTGTGTCTAAGCTATCAATTGACCACACCTTAATTTGGGTCGTTGGGAGGTGAGGATGAAGGTGAGGACGTTC
>JBCCRZ010000743.1:0-3081 GCA_039200855.1 Cyanobacteria bacterium P01_D01_bin.44
CCCAGCTGCGCAACCTGCTCATGTTAGCCAGCATCGAAGAATACTGCCTCCGCCCCATTCGTAACCAACCCCTGTTGGTTTATCGATTTGTCAACTATCTGCGACGTTCTCAGCGAGGCGGCATGACCCAGGTGCCCAGCAGTGAGTTAATTTATTTAATTTCCGAAGAGATCGGCACCGATGATGCCGATGGCACCTTAAGCTTGCTCGATTTTGAGGCCCTAGACACCTATAAAGATCAGCAAGCTTTTGAAGAACAGCAGACCCAGCGCACCCAGGTAAAGCAAACCTTTGTTGACTATCTCAGCGAAAATCTGGACGAAACCGCGGCCCAATGGCTAGAGCTACATTTGCAAGGCTACGCCCAAGAGGCCATCGCTAAAAAGCTTGACCTCTCCGTCAAACAGGTCTATCGATTGCGCGAAAAGATTAGCTACCATGCGATTCGGATCTTTACCCTCAAAGAAAAACCTGATCTCGTCTTTGGCTGGCTTAAAACCTCTCTAAAGGACCACAACCTGGGCCTCACCCCAGCCGAGTGGCAACTGTATTGGCAGACTCTCTCTGAGGCTCAGCAGCATATTTTGTCGGCATTTAAATCGGGCGAGTCGGTTGAGCAAATCGCCCAAACCCTTGACCTTAAGCCCAAACAAGTCATGAGTGAATGGGCTAAGCTATATTTATCCGCCCAGGAACTGAGAAGTCAGGTACCTGATTAAGACAGCTATTAAACCCTGGCCACACCCAGCCCCATCATTTGCCCCATGGGTGAAACTCAAGTTTTCAAGCCGGGTGTGGCTTACATGACGTCCCCTAGTGAGTATTTTTTGAAAAGCTTTTGAGAAGTTCTAGGGAAAAACTATACGGATGCCTGCACTTTGCTCTAGAAGCTATATAAATAACCCTAGCATCTATCTCAACCATGTCAGAGACTCCTCAAGATCGACAGGCGGGTGCCCCCTCGGGCGAACCCAAGGCCGATCTCAAACAAATGTTTGTCCTGATCGAAGGCATTCTGCCGTTTGAGGCCTGTCTCTATTATCAAGTGTTGCCTCTGTCGATTGAGGGTAGCTGTTTAAATTTGGGGATGGTCAATCCTCGCGATCACGCCGCTGCTGATTATGTGCGTCGCCTGGTTTCCTACATTAACTGCTCAATTGTGCCTCGTCAGATTCCGTCCGACTGGCACCGTGAAATTCTTTCTAAATTCTTGAGTCACGCTGCCAAAGCTCGGCAACAGCAACAGCCCCCTGCTGAGGCTTCGCCCCCCTCACCTAAGCCGCAACCGAGCAATAGTTTTCAAGAGTCACCCACCTTAGTCGTCAGTGCGCCAACCGAGCTGACTGAGGAAATGGCGGCGGCGGCTCCCACACCCCCCCCTGCTGAGCCAGTGACCGAACCAGTAGAGCCCGAACCAGTGCCCAAACCAGTATCTGAGCCAGTCAAGGTTAAACCAGCGCCTGCCGTTGAGCTTAGAAAAGAGTCTGGATCAGCCCCGCCTACTCCACCCCCGATTTCTGAAAGCTCGGTGGCATCGACTGACAATACCCCCCCCCTCGATCTTGATTTACGGTCCCAATTTCAGCAACAGCCCCTGGATATTCTGCGGCAGCTGTCGCCCAAAGCGATGACACAAGAGCTACTCAGCCGCGTCGTGACTAAGGGCATTGGGCGACTTTATCTGGAGCGCCAAGCCGATCATGGCCGCATTCTGTGGAGTAAAGACGGGGTCTTGCAGTCTGTGCTTGAGAACGTCAGCACGATGCTGTTTCAAGGGGCGATTAATGAGCTGAAGCTGCTCACACGTTTATCACTGATCCCGGTGCGTAAAACCAAACAGGTTGAAATCGAACGCACTTACCAGGGTCAGCGCATTTTGCTAAGGCTACGCATTATTCCAGGGAAACATGGCGAAGAAGCGACCTTGCAGGTACTCCGGGGAGCCGCACTCAAGTTTTATCAACAGCAGCAGGTTGAAAAACTCAGTCGTGACGCCCTCGGAATGGCCCATACATTGCATCAGCGTCTCAACGAAATTCGCGATCAGGCGCGTCGTAACCTTGATCTAGAAGCCTCACCGATCCAGGCACTGCCCGCCATTGTCAATCTGTTACATCAAATGGAGCAGCAAATTCAAGAGATGATGGTGATTCAGCAACACGCTCCCCCTGAATTTAAAAATCCGTTTGGAGATGATTGAACCTGTTAAGACTGCTTAGCCTCTTTCCAGGCCCGGATCATCCGACCAAAATTGAGCGAAAATTCGGCGGTCCCTAGTAGGCTGCCCTCAGTGTCTTCTTCCCAAGAGGCAGAGAGAACACCGTAGCTCAGACCTAAAAATCCCAATCCAAAGCACGCTAAGGACAAGACCAGCACCAGCGACTTTGGAAACTCTAAAATTTGACGACTGATCAGAAAGTAAGCCCCTACAAAAACCCCTAAACCAAGGACCGTGGGGACGCCTGAAAATGCCACCATTCGGCGTATCATGCGGCGACTGACGACCTCTGGAATACTATTGGCAGACTGGCCCTGCTCCTTTGGACGCAATGCTGCCGGTATTTTGCTTTTTGTGCTCGCTTTACTTACGTCTTTTGCGACTGCCTGTTTGGCAGACGTGGTCTTTGACTTATTTGCGCTTTTAGGCTCGAACGGTAGAGACTGGCGCTGGGGATCGGAGGCCATGACGTTTCTTAAGAATCAAATCAACAAGCAGTAAACCAGCGGCTATCTAACCGCGACTAACTTAACCGTGAATAACCAAGCTAGCTGCTCTAGCCGCGAATGCCGAGACGCTTGATCAGGGCACGGTAGCGCTCAGCGTCTTGCTGTTGAAGATAAGCGAGCAAACGCTTACGACGACCAATCATCTTGAGCAGGCCGCGGCGTGAAGAAAAATCTTTTTTATTCGTGCGCAGGTGCAGGCTCAGCTTGTTGATGCGCTCGGTGAGCATGGCGATTTGGACATCCACGGATCCCGTGTCTGTTTCGTGCACTTGATAGTCTGAAATAATTTCCTGTTTTTTGGGTTGCAGCAAAGCCATAGGGATACCGAGTTGAAGCCTGAAAATAAAATACGCA
>JBCCRZ010000744.1:0-3074 GCA_039200855.1 Cyanobacteria bacterium P01_D01_bin.44
GGGTTGCGATCGCAGAAATCAACCAAACCAACCAAATCACCGCCCAACTTTTTGAGCAGGCCGCTAAAGCAATCGACGAGACCCCTCGCGATTTCACCCTGGCTGAGGCCGGCGCTGATCGTTGGGAAATCTATCCGTTTGAGAAAACAACCTTACCCACCGATCTCTATCTGCCCGAGACCAAAAACGCCCCTCTGGTGGTGCTCTCCCACGGGCTGGGCGGCAATCGAGAGACCCTGGCTTACCTGGCAGAGCATCTCGCTTCCCACGGTTTTGCAGCAGCGGTAGTGGAGCATCCGGGCAGTAGTGAGGCCCAGCTCGAGGCATTGTTGAGCGGTAAAGCCAGCGAAGCGATTGAGCCCGAAGAGATGACCCATCGTCCTACCGATATTCAAGCCTTTTTAGATGAGTTAGAGGCTGCTGCCCAGGCCGATCCGACCCTGCGTAATCAGCTCAATTTTAACCAAGTGGGTGTTTTAGGGCAATCGATGGGGGCCTATACCACCCTGGCCCTGGCGGGGGCGACGGTTGACCTGGAGACTTTAGACGAGAGCTGTCCGCCCGAGGTAGCCCAGCTCAATCTGTCGCTGCTATTGCAGTGTTTGGTGCCGTCGCTGCCGCAGCCGTTGCCGACTTTGCAAGATAGTCGGGTAAAGGTTGCGATCGCACTTAACCCCCTCGATAGCGCAGTCTTTGGCCCAACCGGCATGGCCAATATCCAGATCCCCACCTTGATTGTCTCAGGCAGTGCCGACACCGTCACCCCAGCCCTGGCAGAACAAATTCGTCCCTTTACCTGGATGACCTCTCCCAATCGCTACTTATTATTAATGGAGGGCGGCACCCACTTTTCGGCTATCCACGATCCGCAAGCGGCTGAAGCCCCGATGACGTTACCTGAGAGAATCATCGGCCCCGATCCTGAATTAGCACAGCGCTACATCAAAGCAATCAGCCTTGCCTTTCTCAAAACCCATCTCACTGAGGATGTCACCTACCGTCAATATTTAGACCCTTCTTACACTGCGGCCCTCAGTCAACCTGAGATTCCCATTACCTTGCTCCGCGAACTCACGCTTGAGGAATAGGCATCGTTAGTTCTCTGCTCGTCTACTCATAAACATCCTGAGTATTGCCCCAAATTTGCAAAACTGATATATTACATATCAATTATACGATGCTTTGTTGCTCCAGCCATGCCTATCCCGCAAACCGAGGTATTCAACCGCACGTTCATCCGCGATGATGTCTATGAGTCTCTACGTGAGTGGATTGTCGGCGGTGAGCTTGAACCCGGCGAGAAGCTTAAAGACAAAGAGCTGGCCACACAGTTAGGCATTAGCCGCACCCCGGTGAGAGAAGCCCTGCGTAGGCTAGAGGACGAGGGCTTAGTCGAAACTGCGGCCAATCGTTGGACGCGGGTTGCCCCCATCACCCTCAAAGAGGCCGAAAATATTTATCCCATTATCCAAAAGTTAGAAGAACTGGCTCTAACCTTGGCCTTTCCCAAACTGGCAGCGCAGCAGATTCGGCAGATGCAAACTGCTAATAAGCAACTCAAAGCAGCCTTAAAAAGCAACAACTCCCATCGGGCAGCACAGGCAGATGAAACATTTCACCAGATATTGGTTAAAGCCGCTGACAATGCTGAACTCAGCACCCTACTCGATCAGCTAAAAACCAAATATAAACGGATTGAATTGGCCTACTTTAATGACGCTGACTTACTGTTAGCGTCCTTTGAAGAACATCAAAGGCTGATCGCAGCCCTGAAAGCCAAAGATTTTGAAGCTGCGAACCAGGCCCTGGCTGACAATTGGGAGGCTTCTATAGAAAGATTGAGAGTTTCAGAGGAGCCATCATTATGACCGTTCGCGACATACTCCTATTAGGCAACCCTCAACTGTATGAAGTCAGCCAATTGGTGCATGAGAAAGAGATCGCGTTACTCAAACCTGTCGTCACGGATCTGCACGACACCCTGATGGCGTTTCGCCAAAAGTGGGGAGCAGGGCGCGCCATGTCAGCCCCTCAGATCGGGGTGATGAAGCGGCTCATTTATATGTATATCGATACACCTGTGGTCCTGATCAATCCATATCTGGAAGATCAAAGTGAGGACATGTTCGAGGTTTGGGATGACTGTATGAGTTTTCCAGAGCTCCTGGTCAGAGTACAGCGGCATCAATCTTGCCGGATTGTTTACCGCGATATGGCCTGGCAAGAGCAAAGCCTGAATCTTGAAGGTGATTTGTCTGAGTTATTACAGCATGAGGTTGACCATTTAGATGGCATTCTTGCTGTCTCCAAAGCCAGCAATCCAACCTCTTTTGCTTTACGTAGCCAACAGGCATTTACCGACTATGATCGCTCAAGTCTTGAATGTAGTTGAGGAGAAAAATAACTCTAATGAAACAGCGCAACGTGGCTATTCTGATATTTGACGACGTTGAAGTGCTTGATTTCTGCGGTCCTTTCGAAGTGTTTTCTGTAACCGGCAAGCGAAATGGTTCCGACCCTTTCAAAGTTTACACCGTCGCTGAACGAACCCCCATTGCAGCCAGGAATAATCTGAGCATCAATCCAACCTATACCCTTGAAACCTGCCCTCAACCTGATATTTTAGTTGTGCCAGGCGGGGGCGGTAGGCGCGCAGATGGCACACCGTTTGGCACCCGTCGAGAGATGCACAATAAAAGACTACTTGAGTGGATCAACACGCTGTATCCCAAGACTGAACATGTGCTGTCTGTGTGTACAGGTGCGTTAATCATCGCCAAAGCTGGTTTAGCAGAAAACGTCGCCGCCACTACCCATCACGGTGCCTTTGAAGAACTCCGGAAGATCGCACCTAATACAGAAGTCCGCGCAGGTGAGCGGGTGGTCGATAGCGGTCAGCTCATCTTTTCAGGGGGGATTTCAGCAGGCATTGATGCTGCCTTCTATCTGGTTGCGAAACTCTTGGGCCAGTCAACCGCTTTAGAGACTGCCACGTATATGGAGTATGACTGGAAGGGGGCTCTGAATGCCTAAGATGGGCCTGTCTCAAGATGCAATTAGTCACGCCTATGACA
>JBCCRZ010000745.1:0-3071 GCA_039200855.1 Cyanobacteria bacterium P01_D01_bin.44
CAAATTTTGGCTACCTCAACAAGCTGAAATTATCCTGCATGGTCGATGTCAATGGGCTGCCGGTAGCTGGGCCAATTTTGCCAATTCAATCCTCACCGCTGGGTTGGCCTGACCTTATCCCACAATTCTGCTTTGCTCCCATCCAACCTATACCCTTGAAACCTGCCCTCAACCTGATATTTTAGTTGTGCCAGGCGGGGGTGGGATACGCGCAGATGGCACACCGTTTGGCACCCGTCGAGAGATGCACAACAAAAGACTACTTGAGTGGATCAACACGCTGTATCCCAAGACTGAACATGTGCTGTCTGTGTGTACAGGTGCGTTAATCCTCGCCAAAGCTGGTTTAGCAGAAAACGTCGCCGCTACTACCCATCACGGTGCCTTTGACGAACTCCGGAAGATCGCACCTAATACAGAAGTCCGCGCAGGTGAGCGGGTGGTCGATAGCGGTCAGCTCATCTTTTCAGGGGGGATTTCAGCAGGCATTGATGCTGCCTTCTATCTGATTGCAAAACTCTTGGGCCAGTCAACCGCTTTAGAGACTGCCACGTATATGGAGTATGACTGGAAGGGGGCTCTGAATGCCTAAGATGGGCCTGTCTCAAGATGCAATTAGTCACGCCTATGACATCATTGATCCCATCTTTCTCAACAGCCCCCAATTTGAACTTGACTCACTGAACGATGTACTAGGCACACGTATTGTTCTCAAAGTCGAGACGCTTAATCCAATTCGTTCTTTCAAGGGACGTGGCACTGACTATTTTGTTAAGCAGCATAGCCACAACTCCGCATTCGTCTGTGCATCAGCAGGCAACTTTGGTCAGGGCATGGCTTACGCTTGTCGACGACAGAATATTCCGCTAACCGTGTTTGCCGCAGAAACCGCGAACTCTCTAAAACTTGAACAGATGAGACGGTTGGGGGCTGAGGTCAAACTAGCTGGGACAGATTTTGATGGGGCTAAAGCAGTCGCCCAAGCCTATGCCCTGGCTGAAAATCATACCTTTGTAGAGGATGGACGCGAAGATGCCGTCTCGATCGGGGCAGGGACAATTGGGCTTGAGCTGAGCCACTACCCCGAACCTATCCAGACGCTTTTGATCCCAGTTGGAAATGGCGCGTTGATTAACGGGATTGGCGCATGGTTCAAAGCCAATCACCCTGATACTCAAATCATAGGTGTGGTAGCCACGGGTGCGCCGTCAATGAATCTATCTTGGCGGTCTGGGCAACTCGTCCCGACTGAGACAGTTGACACGATCTCCGATGGCATTGCTGTGCGCAATCCCGTCGCTGAAGCACTCCAAACCATGAAATCCACGGTGGATGATGTTGTGCAGGTCTCTGATAAAGCCACCCTGAGAGCGATGAAACTGATCCATCATTTGGGTGGCATTGTGGTTGAGCCCGCTGGAGCAGTTGGACTGGCTGCTGTTCTGCTTTACCCAGCCAGGTTTGTAGGCCCTCTAATCGCAACCCCCCTCTGTGGCAGTAATCTAACTGAAGAACAGATGAGACATTGGCTATAGGAATTTAATCTAGGGGAAGGCTAAATGACGCTCTCATTCAGCGATTGCAACTTCGTAAAGATGGAATTCGTTTTCAGCCAGACCGGTCCAGTAGCCGTCTTCCTTACCAAAGCCGGGTCGCTGGGTCAGTTGGGTGATGGCTGCTTCGTTTTCCCACTGACCGTAGTTAATCACCCGCTCGCCGTCCAAAGAACGATGGAAAGTGGCCGACACCAAACCCTCTAGTGACATAGCTGGTCCTACATGCTCCTTTGCCAGCTCTACCATGCGCGGCTGATTCTCTGGGGGCATTCGAAACTCAGCAAAATGGACAAAGTATTCCCCAGCTTTGATCTGGGGGACGCCAACTTTTGATTCTGAGGCGACAATCTCATACTGGTGGGAGTCCATTTCCTCAGCTAAGTCTTTGAGCGGTGCCACCAGCGCCTGGGCTTCGGGCAGCTGCCTGAAGTGCTCCAGGGCGGTTTCGCTTTCCCACTGGGCGTAGTTGGCAACTTTAAGCCCATCCAGGCTGCGATGCAGGTTGGATGAGACAAAACCGGGCTGCTGTTTTGCGATCGCAAGCACCTTCTTAATCTGCTCCAGCAGTGCTGCCTGCTGACCCTCCTTGACCTTAAACAACACAATAACTGTCACCAGATGATTCTCAAGATCGAGCATTGCCATAGAATTTCTCCAGTCCGTTCAACAGATCACCTCAACAGACAGCCATCATTGTATAAGAGGTAGATTTTTTTGCATCTACTCATGAGCTTTCAGCGATAGATTTTTTCGTGGTAAGTTAGTCGCGACAAATTTTCTATGGTTTGGTTCTGTGCCCCTCAATGAATGAATAGCTATCGCACTATTTTGAAGCGGGTGGGTCTTGTCCTGATCGGGATTGGGACAATCGATATCGCATATATGGTGCATTTGCTGTTACAGGGGCAGCGCTATTCATCCTGGTTCAATATCTTCGCTGTGGTCGCGGGTGTGTTTCTGCTGCGGGGTAGCCTGCGTGCCATCCATATCATTACCTGGGTCGCCGCCTTTATGTTTGCTCACTTGGTCAGCAACCTCGCTATACTGCTACCTTATGTGAAGCCAGCTGAGCTTTGGGCGATAGAATTTCGGCTTGATCCGGTGGGGCTTGCTCTGTCTCTGCTCATTCGAATAATGGCGATTGCTCTGCTTTTCTGGGTTTACACACAGTTGCGCACCGCACCTGTCGTGGCGGCAAGCGCTAGAACGGGCCATTCTGCCGCCACTCCGAGACTGGCGTTTGTCCTTGGCGTAGCGCTTGCCGCCATCCCTGTAGGCATCTTACACATCACGCGAAGTAGCACAGCTGGCAATAAAGCTGTAGAAATAGCCCAAACCCAATACGGAGAGGATTATAAATATCACATTACGGCCATGAGCTGGTCCGATGGCCAGGTACGAGCCAGCCTCACCGCATATAATGCACAGGAAATAAAACCTGTGCAAGTCGAATGGCAGCAGTGATCTCTCATTCGCAATTAGGATTATCAGAATAGCGATTGAGTTAGAAGGTTA
>JBCCRZ010000746.1:0-3046 GCA_039200855.1 Cyanobacteria bacterium P01_D01_bin.44
AGGTCAACGCCTACTTTACCGCCCTATCCTCGCAGGATGAGGCCCAATGGCTGGCGCTGTTTGCCGACGATGGCATCATCTGCGATCCCGTGGGCAGTCCGCCGAAGCTCGTCAAAGAAGCTTCGGGGCAGTTTTTTGCCCTGTTGCAGCAGTTTTATGAGCAGCTTACGGTCAGCCCCCAGGCCATTTTTGTCGCAGGCGAGGGGGCCGCTGCCCAGTGGCAGATGCAAGTACTCGCCAAAAATGCCCGAAAAGGCACTGCAGCAGGCATCAGCGTGTTTGAGTTTAACGCTGCTGGACAGCTGCAAAAAGTCTCGTCTTATTGGGATGAAGCTGCCCTGATGGCTCAGCTGAAAGGGTAAGGATTGAGTCATCGTCCCGGAACAGACGGCTATCACTGGGTAGTCTACTGACATAGAGCGTCTAAAGGCACACCTATCTTCCCATGACGAATTTTCTTCCAGACTTCTCAAGTGATGAGACCACAGCGCAGCGCGATCGCATTCGCTGGTTAGTGGTGGCCGCTGTGCTCACTGTAGTCCTCTGGCAGGTACCCTTCGGGAACTACATCCTGTATCCCTTTACGATTTTGGCGACCTGGTTCCACGAGATGGGCCACGGGTTGACCGCCATGGTGCTGGGGGCCAATTTTGACAAATTGGTGCTGTATCCCAATGGCTCTGGGGTCGCCCAAAGTAGCGGGGGGGTCTTTGGGGGGCCTTTTGGCCGAGCCTTGGTGAGTGCTGGGGGGCCGATGGGGCCACCGCTAGCCGGGGCAGCGTTGATTGTGGCGTCACGTCAGCACAAGACCACCCGCTGGGGGCTGATCATCCTGGGAGCCCTACTGATATCGTCGACGGTGGTTTGGGTGCGATCGCTCACGGGTTGGCTGGTGCTACCTTTGCTAGGCGGGGCGATTCTCTACATTGCGCTTAAAACCAAAGCGTGGCAAAAGATCTTCGTGATTCAGTTTTTGGGGGTGCAGGCCTGTATCAGCAGCTTTCATCAGTTGGACTATCTCTTTACCTATCAAGCCACCATTGGCGGTCGCACCCTGCTCTCTGATACAGGGCAGATGTCAAAAGCCTTACTGTTGCCCCACTGGTTTTGGGGCGGGTTGCTTGCGATCGCAGCCCTCCTGCTTTTGGCAAAAAGCTTGCACCTGGCCTACCGAAAACCCTAGGGCAGGTGCCAAACCGCCCAGTCGCCCACCTCAGCAACGACGGTGCCCGCCATATCCGGATGCCAGCTGTGCCGGGTCAAAATGTAGTCCGCCTGATAGTCCTGTGCGATCGCAACCAGCTCCTGAGCGCTATGCTGGCTATACAGTTCATCGCTGTAGGATGGCGCAATCATTTCGGGGTCAAGGGGGCCTAAAATGCGCTCTATCCGGTCTTGCCAGATTAAGATGCCCCGGTCAGTGAACGGGAAACTCTTGAAGGTAACCACCACAGACCGCTCTGAAAAGTAGCGAAACCCAATATCCGCAGGCGGCACCAATACCAGGGCATTGGTGGGGCTATTTTGGCGAAATCGGGCGGCGACGACCTTTAAAGCCTCATCTTGTTGGGTATAAAGTTTGATCTTTCGATGTAAGGGGGTCAGCCTGCTATGGGCGACTGTTCCAGATAGCTGCAGCCCCAGATAGAGCACCAACCCTGCTAACCCAGCCCGAGCCAGCAGCCTGGAGCGGTGAAAAAAATTGGGAAAGGGTCGCCTCAAGAGGGGGTAGGCCAGACTGGCAAACAAGACAGGCAGATACGCCCAGCAGGCCAGCAGCACAATTAAAAATAGGGCGTATGCGATCGCAATATCTCGCTGCGCGCTCAATTTCAACTTTTCCAATCCCACTAGGGGATTTAGAAAGGGTTTCAAAAGCGGTTTCAGAGATGGCTGGGGTGGCGACGGCGCGTAGCGCCTTGCCAGCCACAGCAGCCCTGTCAACATTAGGAGTAGCACAGGGCCTGCTCGGTCTACTATGGGCAGTGCTATCAACAGCAGGCTGACGGGGTGATTGCCCCGATGATGATATTCACTGGCTACAACACCCACCCCAGCCAGGGCCGCAATCAGGGCAAAGGGCGTTGTCCTGGCAAACTGGAGCTTGGCAACTAGCGCAATGGGAACCTGCTCTACAAAGACATAGCCCACCAACACTAGCCCGCAAGCAGCTGCGATCGCGAGTACCAAATGACGCTTTTGAGCTGAGCTGAGCGTCGTTGACAACCTCAAGCAAATTAAACCCGCCCCCGTCAAGCTGAGAAAGGATCGCCAATATTCAGCCGGAAAAGACGACACAATAATGTGGTGCGGATGGCGGATGTCGCCATAGAGATGGACAAAGGCCGAATCGCTCAGCCCACTGCTGCTGGTGTTACCTGTCAGTACCATGGGCACATAAACCAGCGATGCAAAGACACCAAAGATCAAGCAGGGCATTAACAGTTTGAGCGGTCGCCGCTGCCGAAGAGCGTCTAGGGCAAAGGGGACTCCCCAGAGGCAGGCGGGTAAGAGTCCAATCAAAAACTGTAGCAGGCAGGCTAGACCAAACATCAGATAGCCCAGTCGCCATCGCCTGCGGCAGCAAAAATAAATCCCCCAGACGGCGATGCCCATGGCATAGATCGCTGCAATTGGCTCAGTCCTAAAGATGTCGGTCTTACCCAGGGTGCTATCCTCAACCGCCAGGGCTAAAAAGGCCAGGGCCACCCCCGCAAACCCCGAGCGCCCTAGATAAGTACCCATCGCGCAAAGCCCCAGCACCATGGAACTAAATGCCAGCACAAACAGACCAAAAGACACCACCGGCAGACTCAATCCCAGCTGATGAAAAAACAGCATCAGGTGATAGTAGTAAAACCGCGCCGTAAACTGTGTCATCTCTTGAATGTAGAAATCCTGACTAAACAGGTTGTTATCAAACAAAGCCGAGATGGCGGGCATCTGATTGTAGGTATTGGCTCGGGTAAACGAATAGCCGTAGGCCACCAGACCACTCAAGATGGCAAACCCGTGGGTTTCTAGCGATCGCAAACTCAATTTCAAA
>JBCCRZ010000747.1:0-3040 GCA_039200855.1 Cyanobacteria bacterium P01_D01_bin.44
GAATTGCGTCGCTCAGGTTTCTCAAGGCTTGCTGACCGTACTTGACCTGAAACTTTTCAATCTGGTCAGCTTTTGACAGCGGAAACAAGTTGAGGTCGCGGTACACCTGAATAAATTGCGCCTTGCGATCGCTCACCATACCCCGTCGTCTCCATAACTACGCCCATAATACTTGGCAAGGCCTAATCGAGCGCGGGGTTTGTAATGTGCCGATAGCGGTAGCGCCGGGACATTACAAAGGTAAAGGACCCTCTTTGAGAATTGGTTCAAAGCTATTTTATACATCAGCGTTCCCTGAGCGAAATCAAAGCCAAAACTCGGTCGGCATAGTTTCTGAGATGGTTGCTCCTTTGCTGGACGCGAATGCAGAGCACAGAATGAAAGAATCTCTTACCAATATCCAATAAAAAAAGGCGCATCTTTGCGCCTTTTATCTTCTGATGAATTGGATAGCCAATGGCAACTGCGATACTAGGAAGCCTATAAATCTTTTGCTAAGTTATCGTCGCTGCCAGAAGCAATGATGCTGCACTAAAAACCGTGGTCAGAATCCGTCCATGCGGCACAGACGCTGGTACTACAGCTCACCATGTAAGTTTCTACTAAAAAATCACCCTCGTAAGGTGCCGTCACAATAGGATTGGCATCAGTCAGCGTGTCAGAAGTGACTAACTCACCGGTATAGGCATCATATAGATAGATATCCAAGTCCGTGCAGTCACTATCGCAGCTAGCATAAACATCTTCATTGGCGAAAAAGTATCCTTCATAGGTCTGCGACTCGCCGCTGCTCAAGAGGACTGAATATTCAGCCTTTGCTACAGAAGCAAAGGCTGCAATTGCTAGGCCACCCAAACTAGAAGCCATCAGCAAACGCTTAACGTAACTCCACTGCATAATGTGAGCTCCTTAAATAGGTTCTGGTTATTGGAATTGAGTTAACAATGTTTTGTGTTTAAAGGCTGCGAAGAGCCTATTCCGTAAACAATATGCCGTGGGGGATTCAGCAACTTTTGAGACAGGAGTTGATGGGGCTCTCTAAATATTCCCAATTTTGGGATGGTTTAATCCTTCGGCGTCGAATAATTCGAACGCCAGTGGTTAGTAAGACAGATAAGAAAATCTGCAGGGGCATGCGCTACGGCTGTAAATGCTCTTTCTGGAGCCCCGTTTTCGAAGCAGCTTAGCGACAATAGCCACCGGTCGAGAACATTACCCGCTACCGGAAGTCATTGCAGCTACGCGCTAGGATCTAAGAAATGTGATGTTTGAATCGTCTACAGGCGTACTATGCATATTCGCCAGCAGGGGCTTAAGGTCGCGACTCTGATGTTAGGGCTAGTCCTCCTGGGTTGCAATCAGCGAACCCAAGACCTGTACCAAATTGAGGTGGAGCGAGCTTGTCAGAACTGTGACCTGCGCGGGGTCAATCTGGAACGGCAAAGTTTGGCCAGCAAGTATCGGGTTTCGGTGAGCAGCCAGCCGCTGTCAACCAATCCCCAAGGGTTAGGAGAAGCCCAGCCGGTGGATTTGACCGGTTCGGACTTGCGGGAAGCCAACTTGCGGGAAGCTAATCTGACAGAAGTGGTGCTAAATCAGACACAGCTCAACGACGCCGATCTCAGCAGCGCTAACCTGACGGGTGCTCAGCTAGTGCAGGCCGATTTGCAGGGGGCCAATCTGCAAGGGGCCACTATTGAGGACGCCAACTTTCAAGGGGCTGATTTAACTGGCGCCGACCTGCGGGGGGTGGACTTGTCGATTGCTGATTTGACCGACGCTGACCTCACCGATGCTCGACTGGGGGAAGCGCCTGAATAAGAGCAGACAGTATGTCGCGTGACATGCGAAATACCTTATTGAGCGGCTTGAATAAGCTGGGCGATCGCATCCTCCTCTCCTCGCCGCAGGGCGTAATCTAGTGCTGTACGGCCCCACTGATCCACTACAGTGATGTCGGCATCGTGCGCCAGCAGCAGTTTCGTAAGTTCTTCGTGCCCTTTGAAGGCAGCCAAAATCAACGGCGTCACCCCTTCACCATCAATCCAGTTCACCTCAGCTCCAGCGGCAATCAAAACTTGGGCAATGTCTGTGTGGCCATCTCGGGCAGCGTAAATCAGAGCCGTATTGGTGTGATAGACCGTATCGGGATCGGTGCCCGCGTCAAGCAGCGATCGCACGGCCGCCGCATCACCGGCTAGGGTAGCGGCAATTAGCGGCGGCCTCTCATCGATGTTCGAACTATCTGCATTGGAGGACGAGATGGCGGTTGGCGGTTGCTCCTGGGCTTGGATGTCGCAAGCGGCAATAGCTGAAAGGCTAGCGATGGCTATAAGCCCCAGCAGTGTCCCAGCATCGCCTACCGACCCAGGCTTTTGTCTATTTCTGGCGTCCATTGCTTGATCCGGTTGACCTCAACCCATCGTCGCGATCGCGGCATACTCTAGGGGAGCAATGATAGCTGTGCTTCCCGCGCTACTGTGTCGAGAGTGACTCCTTCATGGGCAAGCAGCCATTGCTTGCGGGCCAGTCCACCGGCGTACCCAGTCAGTTTGCCATTGGCGCCGATGACTCGGTGACAGGGCAACACAATGGAAATGGGATTGAGGCCATTCGTCATACCGACAGCGCGAACCGCCTTGGGACGACCGAGCTGTTTCGCTAATTCGCCATAGGTAATGACCTGACCCGGTGGAATTGTCCGCAGTGCCTGCCACACTTGCTGCTGAAAGTCAGTCCCGCCGGTGGCCGTCGGCATGTCGTCTAAGCTGTGCAAATCTCCATCTAGGTAGGCGCGGAGGCGATCGCTGACGCCACCGGGATTATCAGCCTCATGTAGCCGCACCTCACCGAAGCGTTTTTGCAGCAGCGACAGCAGACGGTTTTCGCAGTCCTCGAAGTCTACGGCGCAAAGGGTGGCGTCTTGGGTGACCACCCAGATGGGACCGATAGGAGACGGAATGCGATCGACCAGCAATGGCGATTGGTGATTGGGCATTGGTGATTGGGGAGCGGGTGTACTCATCACAAGTCCTTGAAC
>JBCCRZ010000748.1:0-3035 GCA_039200855.1 Cyanobacteria bacterium P01_D01_bin.44
ACCTGATTCAAGAACTGCTACCTCGGCTATCGGCAGCCGAGGGCGAACAGCTCGCCGTAAACAAAGAAGCTCAGTTTCGTGAGTTGGCCGCCAATGAATTGATCCGGATGCCGGGTTTCGACGAACTCTACGACTGGATCAAAAGTCGCGAGCTGCAAACTGCCGTCGTCACCAACGCCCCCCGCGCCAATGCTGAGTTTGTGCTCAAGGTTCTGCACTTGGCAACCGCTTTTGACTTTGTGCTGATTGCGGGCGAACTGCCCCGCAGCAAACCGGATCCACTGCCTTACCAAACCGCCCTGGAGCGGCTGGGAATAGATGCAAGAGAGGCAATTGTCTTCGAAGATTCTAAAACCGGCATCCAGTCCGCTGTCGCCGCTCAAATCCCTACCGTCGGTGTCGCCTCTACCCACAAACCTGATGTGCTCTATGGCTATGGTGCCAGCCTAGTGATTGAACGGTTCAACGACCCGAGCCTGCAACAGTTCGGTCTGCTCTCATCCAATTGAGGCAGTCGGTCTGCCCCGATCTACGGCGATCGCATCGTGCTAGGGCGCATCATCAATTAAAGCCAGAAGGCTGGCGGCATCAGCATAATCGCGCCCGCTCCGCAAAAACTGCTAGGGGCTAAATCGCTTTCCGCATAAGGACTTAATCGCTAAATGATGACAGCCCCTAGATAGATTCTGGATCGACGCCCAACTCTCTCAGCTTGCCAGCCAAGCGATCTGCCCGTGATTTTTCCTCTTCGGCCCGTGCTGCCTCTTGTGAGATTCGCTCCTCTGGTGTGCTCAGCCGCTGCCCAGCTTCGTTATACCAGTAGAGCCACTCGCGATCGCGTCCTAAATAGGTGCCGCGTTCTCGTCCCAAGCCCAATCCCACCTTGGGCAGCCACACCGGATTTCCGGCGAGCTGTTGATAATCTCCCTCGATGAGTTGATAAATCTCCAATGGCTGACGCTTACGGCGAGGCGCACCATCAGGCAAATACACCGCATAGTACTCAATTCCCAGCTCGGCATAGAGCTTTTTCTTCCGCTCATACTCGCCACCATAAGTTTTGGAGACCACCTCTAGCGCTAGCGTGGGGGGAATGTTGTCCTCTTCCCACAGCACATAGCTCAGCCGTCCCCGTTCGCCAATAAAGCGCTCGACCCCCAGGCTAAGGAAGCCATCGGGCACCACCGCTGGCACGCTGGGGTCAAAGTAGATGCCCATATCGACCCCAAAGAACCAATCCTCCCGCTTCGCCCAAACCATCACCAAAATGGCTTCCAGCAAATTGGGAGTCAGGTTCTGCAATACGCTTCGCGAAGCCCTGCGGTCTACATTATTCACGGGAGTATCGTCTGAGTCAGGTAACTCAGCAGAGGAGGGTAAGCACTGTCTGGGGTCAAACTTCAAAACCATAGCTGTCTCAAGTCGAACCAGTTGACTTACTTTTAGCGACGGAAGCGATTACGCTTTTTTTACGTAATCGCTTCCGATAACTAATGTATAGTCCCCACTATCCAATAATCAAAGGGATGAAGGAACTCTACCTGCTCGATTACCGGGGCTGTCGCATTGATGCGGCCATGTGCAACCAGATGACTCTGAGGCGATTTAAGAAGTAATCAACGCTTAATCTTCGCTTAGATAGTAACTCGCATCATATTGCATACAATAAACTATGGAAGAATTCTTTTAGTGTCAATGACAGACGATTTATTGGGAATAGGCCAAGCTGCAAGCGCTCTTTCAAAACCACTGGAAGATTTTTTGAATAAGCTGTTAGGACCTGCGGCTGAGGAAGCGGGTCAACTGCTTTCTGACAGAATTAGATATATGCGCTTCAAAAACTCTCTTCATATTCTTGAGCAGGCTAAGAGAGAAATGGATTTAAGAGGCATTATTCCGGATACTATCCCACTCAAAACCTTGGTACCTATATTGGAAGGGGCTTCTTTAGAAGATGAGGATGAAAATTTACAAGCCAAATGGGCTAACCTTTTAACTTCTGCTGCTAGTGGAGATGCAACACATCCGAGCTACCCCAAAATCCTCTCTGAACTCACTTCTACTGAAGCAAGGATTTTAGATCATGTGTACAAGACACACCAAATTATTGAACCACTCAAAGCAGAATTCAAAGCTATGAGGGAGCAAAAACTAGATTGGGAAAAGCAAAGAGCGAAGCGGAAAGAGATACAAGAAGCAGCAACCAAATTTAAGTTGGAAAAAATCAGAGATGATTTAGAACTAGAAACAGAACATTTTTCGGCTTCAATCAATATTCTTTTAAGATTACAGCTCTGTGGATATCCTGAAGAAGTTTCGGAAATTAAAGTGATTACAGAGGCTTCACTCAACCAATATACAAGGAAAATTCCTGCCAGATATAATAGAGATGACAAGGAAAATACTGAGTTAGATAAAAGTACTTTCTTCGAAGAAGATGAGTACGAAATAGATACAGAGAATGAATATGTTTTTAGCAGAGAAAAACTAGAACATTTAGTCAATTTGACAACGCTTGGCAAAAAGTTCATGTTTGCTTGTGAAAGCCATGCTTAATATCGCCAGAATTTCAAGAACAAATATTGTGGCAAGCATCTTCTTTTCAAGGGTCTTGGAATAATAAATAAATTTGCATCGTAGACTTCTAGCTAATAGTCATTCTTGTATCGTATCCTAGGGGCTAATTAAATTAGTTTTTTGGCAATTTAAATATCTGGAAGGTTCTTCATTCGAATTTGGAGAGAGTAAGAAGTAATTTCTGAACAGGTACAATCAGAAACTATTCGTCAATAATCACCCCAAGATACAGGCGAACAAACTCTTTCGCCGCCATTTGATTGAGCACTTTAAGCGCCTGAGTAATCTGAGCAATATTTTCAGCACTGGGGTCTAAACCGTGATACCAGCGCCCCACATTAGCGCGACTGATCTCCATTTCTACAGCTAGCCGATTTTGGCTAATGCCGTAAGTGTCTAAAACTTGCTTCAGTGCTTGGCTTGCCCTTCCCATACCCTGATCGTGTCAGAGGTGCTGA
>JBCCRZ010000749.1:0-2996 GCA_039200855.1 Cyanobacteria bacterium P01_D01_bin.44
CCATCGTTCCCTAACTTTATTTGCCAGGGATACGATACACAGCTCTGGGCCTAGCCGCAGAGCTTTTTGTATTTCTAGACCATGTGCTGATTTATACACCCTTCTTAAGGCTTTTTCTTCCCGCCTTAAAGAGATACCCGATTTTGACTTCAATGAGTTTCTCGAATGAGTTTCTCGAATGAGTTACCTAGTCGAGTCATACTGACCGACCGGCAACCAAACTAACTAAGCTCACTCGGCATCAGCCACCTTCAAAAACCCAGCATAGGCTTCTATCCCGTGTTCACTCATGTCTAAACCCGCCAATTCCTGATTATTAGAAACCCGCAGCCCCACCAACAAGCCCAGACAGTACCATCCCACGATACTCGCGATCACCGTAAAAAGCCCCACTGCGATCACGCCAATAAACTGAGTAATAAACTGCACAAGCCCAGCCTGATCGAAATCAAATACACCCACGGCCAGGGTTCCCCAGACACCACAAACCAGGTGTACAGACAAAGCACCCACAGGGTCATCAATACCCATCTGATCAATCAAAGCCACTGAATAAACCACGATCATCCCTGCGATCGCACCGATCACAACAGCTGCCCACGGTGCAACATTCGCACAGCCCGCCGTGATCGCCACCAAACCCGCCAACACCCCATTAATCGACATCGATAGATCGGGTCTGCCAAATCGAAACCATGACAGTAGCGTCGCCACCAGCGCCGCCGCCGCCGCTGACAAGTTAGTGGTTAACGCCACATAAGGCACCTGGATAGTTGCAGCGAGCACGGAGCCAGGATTAAAGCCAAACCACCCAATCCATAAAATAAACCCACCCAACATCGCAGTGCTCATATTGTGGCCTGGGAGCGCCCTAGGAGCCCCTCCTTGATACTTTCCCAAGCGCGGCCCGAGTGCGATAGCGCCCACCAAGGCAGCCCACCCCCCCACAGAGTGAACCACCGTAGACCCCGCAAAATCAATAAAACCCAGCTGCACCAGCCAGCCCCCACCCCAGGCCCAGTGACCCACCACCGGGTAAATCAACCCTGAGAGAACAATACTAAACAAGATAAAGCTAATGAACCTCACTCGCTCTGCCACAGCACCGGACACAATCGTCGCTGCCGTCCCCGCAAAAGCCGCTTGAAACAAAAAATGAGTCGGTATCGCCAGCGTCATACCATCCAGCCCATAGGTAGCAGACTCCCCTGTCAAAAAGAACCCGCCCACCCCAATAAACAGATTCCCAAGCCCAAACATCAGGGAGTAGCCAACGGCCCAAAACGCCAAAGTCGCCAGAGCAAAAACAATTAAGTTTTTAGCCAAAATATTCGTAGCATTTTTCTCACGGCAAAACCCTGACTCAACCATGGCAAAACCAGCATTCATAAAAATAACCAGAATCGCCGCAATTAACACCCAAATATTATCTAGAATTGCCTGAGTGGTTTCTGGCAAAACAACATCAGTCTGCGCATGGCTATCACTAGATGATCCTAAAATGATGCCAAAAATCAATATGGAGAATAAGTAGAACCAAATTTTTCTAAGAGATTTCATATTGGTAACCAGTTGTGACCTTTTGCCAACATAAACAGCATTAAAACCGCTAAAAGGCTGGTATCTTTCACCCCAGTTCATGTCAGAGCAGTTTTTGCAACATTGTAGGGTCACAGTTAAATTCATTCTGTATTGCAAGGTCACACATCGTCTGCAAAATCCTTGCCTTCAAGCTCAACCCCGTCAGGATTAAGCCACTTATCAGGAAATTTTCAGGTGGGTCAGCGTTAATACTGCTGACGGTGGGCTAACGTCTATTACAAGACAGTCCTAAATCAATCATGCAAAGTCGCACAACCCTCGACAAAAAACCTCTTAGGAGATTTGAATGAGCTATCTTGAAACCACGGCAAAATTTTACAGTGATGTTGCCAAAGATCCGATGGTCGGTCTCTGCTGCGTGCAAAGTACACCACTGCAGTTGCCAGGATTAAAAGTCCCTGTCCCTATGCAAGAAATGAATTATGGCTGTGGGACTACAGTTCACCCTGCCGAACTATCGGGTGCCCCCACCGTTCTATACGTTGGCGTTGGCGGAGGATTAGAGGCCTTACAATTTGCCTACTTTTCGCGACGACCAAGGGCCGTCATTGCCATTGACCCCGTTGAGGCCATGCGAGCCGCCGCCCAGCAAAACTTACAAATCGCCGCCCAGCAAAACGATTGGTTTGACCCCAGCTTTGTCGAGATCCACGATGGCGATGCGTTTAACTTGCCACTGCCAGACGACTCTGTAGATGTTATGGCCCAAAACTGCCTATTCAACATCTTCGAGCCTACCGATCTGGCCCGCGCCCTAAAAGAAGCCTATCGGGTGATTAAACCAGGCGGGCGTCTTATCATGAGCGACCCTATTGCCGCCCGCCCCATCCCGCAACACCTGCAACAAGATGAACAACTACGAGCACTGTGTCTGTCAGGCGCACTGACCTACGAAGCCTATACTCAAGCATTAATTAATACGGGCTTTGGTCAGATTGAAATTCGAGCCCGTCGCCCCTACCGTTTATTAGATACAGCGACATATAAACTCAATCAGCCCCTATTACTAGAGAGCTTAGATTCAGTCTCATTCAAGGTTCCTCTTCCCAACGACGGAGCCTGCATCTTTACAGGCAAAACAGCTATCTACGCTGGCACTGACGACTACCTGGATGACAACGCAGGCCATATTATGCAACGAGGATTGCCCTTAGCAGTATGCGACAAAACGGCCACTCACTTATCTACTAAATTCCCACATACGATTACCATTACCCCGCCGACTTGGTTTTACGACGGAGGTGGCTGTTGCTAACAAGACCAGCGCGCGCCTTCCGAGGTGAAAAGCGCGCGCTGATTAGATAAAAACCCTGGCACCGAGCTATTTTGACAAGGGGCTACCCCCTCACTATCTTCGCCGCAGGTACGTTTCACATCTGAGTTCGGGATGGGTC
>JBCCRZ010000750.1:0-2969 GCA_039200855.1 Cyanobacteria bacterium P01_D01_bin.44
GAACGGTTTTACCCAAACGCTTTGAAGCTAGGCGGGTTAGCCAAATTACCCCCATCGCTGTTGGCATCAGGCTCACTCGCGCTGGCTGCCCTGGTGGGTGCGCTTTGGAATACTAGCCCAATCCCTCGGCAAATCTTTGGTTTGTTTGACTGGTTTAGCTATCAAACCCTTTGGTTTGCGTTACTGCCCCTTATCTTGCCGTGGATTTTTAGCCCGCTTGGTCAAGTCCTTAAAACAAAAACGCCCTCAAAACGAGAGCGTCTTTGAGTTAGCGATGGGGAAATTTAGTGACGAGATAGCTCAAGACTTGATGGCTCAAGACTCAATAAAGTCACCACAGCCCTTATAGCCTTAATGAAACTTTGCTAGAGGCGCTGAGCATTTCTTGCTCCATCGCCAGCAATCGCTCGATCCGGTCGTCAGTTGACGGGTGGGTTGAGAACAAGCTTCTGAACATCTGCTTATTCGACACCGCATTCACAATCAGCAATGGCGAAAAAGCTGGGCTTGCGTCCATCGGCATCTGCTTAGCGGTGGACTCAAGTCGCTCCAGCGCACTGGCCAAAGCTCGGGGGTTGCCCGTTAGCTTGGCTGCACCCGCATCGGCAGAAAATTCACGGGTGCGCGAAATCCCCATTTGAATCACGGTGGCTGCCATCGGGGCTAAAAAGAGCGTCAGCATCAGCGCCAGTGGATTGGGGGCATTGTCATCATCTCGACCGCCGCCAAACCAGAGGCTATACTGCAACATCTGAGCCAGGAATGCGATCGCACCCGCAATCGTTGCCGCCACCGCCTGGGTGAGCGTATCACGGTTCATAATGTGGCTTAGCTCGTGGGCTAAAACCCCCTCTAGCTCCTCGGCAGAGAGCATTTGCATGATGCCCTGGGTGACGGCCACAGCAGCGTGCTCTGGGTCGCGCCCGGTGGCAAACGCATTGGCCGACTGGGTGGGGATGATATAAACCCCCGGCATCGGGATATCTGCTTTTTTCGCCAGATTAGCCACGGCAGTATATAGCTGTGGCGCTTGCTCTTGGGTAACCGGCTGAGCCTTGTAAGCCGCCAACGCAATTTTGTCCGAGGCATACCACGAGCCCAGGTTCGTCACCGCCGCCAGGACGATACCCATAACCACACCGGCAGACCCGCCGATGATGTAGTAGCTGATGGAGATCAGCAGAGCACTGAGTAAGCTCAATAAAGCAAGTGTTTTGAATTGATTCATTGTATTTGACCCCTTCTCGGAGGCGAACCCTCCGAATCTTTGGGCATAAATGGTCCCAATATGCGGAAAGCGCCTTAACCAAATTGTTATTACGCTTATCCTACCGAAACATACCCACAAAAATAAGGCAGGCTGTCCGAACCCCAGGTGCGGTTTAACACACTTTCAAGGTTTTATACTGACAAGTCCATTCCCATAAACCGATAGGATGCTTGTCAGTGCTAGCGTAGGCTAGCGTTACCTAAATGTAGTCAATACGGAGATTGCTTGTGATCTATCGCTGGTGGGGTTTTATCAGTATCAGCCTGTTCCCCATTTTGAGCGCACCTGCGATGGCCCTTGGAGAAGACTCTTTGCCCATCGCGACCATCCCCCTGAGCCAAACTCCCCCGGCCGAATCCCCAACCGACGCTATTCCCCCCGCTGCCGACCTCGACCCCGCCACCCAACTCCCCGCCAGTGTTGCCTTTGCCTTGATGGTCGATACCACCGAGGCGACCTGGGCCACCCTCAGCCAGTTCGAGCTATTCGCCAAAATCTCCGATTTTACGGGGGCTCCCCCTAACCCCGGCGCGCTGCCGTTTTTACCCACTGGCATCAGCTATCGCGAAACGGTACAACCCTGGATTGGAGAGTCCGCCGTCTTTGCCCTGTTGAGAGCCCCCAGCCCCGGCAGCGTCACCTTCTCTGAGCGGGCCATCTTGATCGCCCCGATTGCCAACCCTGAACTAGCGGCGGGGTTTATCGACGAAATCGCCCTCTCCCGAGGCGAAGACCCAGAACAGACGACTTATAAAGGCACTGAGCTTTGGCTGTGGCCCGAAGCCGAAGTTTCCTTTGACTGGCCCGCAGACAATTGGCCTGAAGAAGACTGGCCTGAAGAAGACTGGCCCGAAGCCGATTGGCCCGAAATCTCCCCCTCCCCCCGTCTCCCCGTCTCCCTTTTTCCCCACCTCCCCACCTCTCCACCCCATTCATTTCTCCCCGACCCCGAGATCTTTACCCCTCGCCCCGATGAGTCAGACAGTTTTGGCTACACGGTTCCGGGTCTCGCCATTGCCCGCGTTGATGACTACCTGATATTTGCCAATGATGTCGAAACCCTCAAAATCTGGGTTGAATATCAATATCCTGGTGGGCCAACCCTGGCAGAGCATGAGGCGTTTATTAATTTGAGGGCTCACCCTGAGGCGGCGGGTGCGATTGCAACCCTATACGGTGACATGGGCGAACTCAGCAAATTTAAGCTGGGCGATACCCTGGCCAACGTGCCTGCAACGCTACCCCTGCCCCAACCCAACCTCAGAGACCAGGCTACCGCCGCCCGGCTTCTCAAGGGCGTCATTATAGAAACCCTGATTTACCCCCAGGCAGAGGGTCTGCACCTGGAAGCCCGCCTGAACCGCAACGACTTTTTGCCCGGTTTTCCGGCCACCCCCGACGATGCCAACGACGGCACTATTTTGTCCCTGGTACCAGCCCCCACTTACTTTTTAGGCAGTGGTCAAGACATTGCCGGTCTGTGGCGCGATGTGGCCACCGCCTTATCGCTCAATGAGTTTGCCTATAACATCATTGAGAGCGCCCGCAGTCTGGTGTCCTTGACCCTGGGCCTTGATCTCGACACCGAAATCCTGGGCTGGATGGACGGCGAATATACGCTATTTTTCTTCCCCAGCCGCACTGGCTTGCTCAACAGCTTCTTTCCTGGCCTGAATATTGAACCAGCGCTGATGTTAGA
>JBCCRZ010000751.1:0-2953 GCA_039200855.1 Cyanobacteria bacterium P01_D01_bin.44
AGGATAGACTCACCCTGAATGGCCACTGCGCCATCTGTAAGGACCTCGTCCCCTGTAAAGACCCATCGGCCTCGAACCAGTTGAGTCAATGCTGCTGTAGAGTCAGGAATATTCATGATTTTGCGTAAGTTTAGCCCAGGTTTTATGGTGTTAGCGTGTTTAACGACTACAGGCACTCCACTATGAAATTTGCCTCTACTCTATACCTCACTGCTCTGAGCGTGCCCTTAAGTTTGGTTACGGTATTGCCGCTGCAATCTACGATTGCCCTGGCCCGCTCTGAAACCCTCACCCGCCAAAACATTAGCCAAAACACCGATGTCGAAGTGGGTGAAACTGGCACAGATGCCTTCGAAACAGAAACCTATGCGGTTCGCCTCTTTTATCCTAATGCTGAGGCAGCCCCCTACATGAATCTCTATAACAAAGAAACCTCCACTCTACTCTTAAATGAGGCCAGCGTGCTCACATCTAACCCTATCAATGGGGTCTATGTGATTACCAACTATATTGGCAACGACAGCAACAACACTATCAACGTTGAAATCTCCGACCCGGTTCGAGGCGGACCTCGCAGGCTAACCGTTAACCAAGACGGCTCCTCAATCACCGAACTAGAGCAGCTCGCCCCCATTAGCGCAACCCAGGCTGCTTTTGAAACAGAGACCTACAATGTGAGAGTCTTTCAACGAGTTGGGCAAGCCCAGCACTATATGAATGTCTATAACAGAAAAGAAAATACTCTGGAGTTAGACAGTTTAGAAGTGTCGCAGAGTATCGGTGAAAATGGCACCGTAGAATATAGAGCTACTCTGCCGCTGGGCGTATACTACGTCGTCACCGGCAGAGAAGCGGTTGGCGGCTTGGTGGGTTATCAATTAGCCATCATTGAAAGTCAGGTCAATTGACCATAAAGAGGATGGCGAGCCTAATATGACGCCCTGACTGTTTGGGGAATCAAGCGGTACAAGACAGCATAGAGCACAGCGGCGGTGATAATGCCATTTACCGGGCCAATCCCGATGCCGGCGTTGCCAGTGGTGTAGGCCACGATAGAGGCGATCACGTAGGCAATCACCCCGGCCCAGTTAAAGGCGGGTAACCGAGACGACAGCTTGGGAAACCGGCCCCCGTGGCGCAACCAAAAATCGACCATGATGATGCCGCCCACCGGGGGGATCACCGTGCCCAAGAAAATCAGATAGGTGGGCAGTAAATCGTAAATGCCAGACAGGGTGAGAATCAGCGCAAAGGTCGCCCCGCCCAGCACAAAGGCATGGCGCTTGTGGGTGCGAAACATGTTGGCCCCAGCCACTGAGAACGCATAGATGGTATTGTCCTGGGTCGTCCACACATTCAGGATTAGCAAAATCACGCCTCCGGCCAAAATCCCCTGGCTAGCCATGGCCTTGATCAAATCTTCTGAACCATAGACCAGGGTACAAAACGCCCCGGCAAAGACCAAAATCCCGTTGACGAGCAAAAAGGCGCTCAGGGTTGAAATCACCGCATTCTTGCCCGAGTCTGCAAACCGACTCCAGTTAGTCGCCTGGGTGCCCCCCGAGATAAAGGTCCCCATCACCACCGCCAGCGCTGCCCCCATCGTCATGGCCCCAGTGGGCTCAGGGATCTCCGCACTGCCATAGTCTCGAAACGCCAGGGCAAGACTAATCGCCACCAGGACTAACATGGCGGGGACGGCCAGCCGACTCAGCCAGTCAATCGCCCGATAACCAATGTAGGCTGTGGCACAAAAAGCATAGTTAAAGAAGAACACCAGAAACACGTATAGAAAGCCCGTCGTGGGGGCTCCCATCAGCTCTAACAGCACCTGCACCACAATGGCAGTGGTAAAGGCATACCAGCCAATCTGGGTAAACCCCAGGATAAAATCAACCCAGCGAGACCCGACATTGCCAAAACTAAAGCGGGCCATCAGCACCGTGGTCAGGCCACTCTCGCAGGCAATGTAGCCCAGGGCCGCGCAATATGCCCCCAAGATCAGATTGCCAATCACAATGATCGCCATCAGCTGTGGAAAGCTAAAGGATGGCCCCAGCGCCCCCCCGGCAAACAGGGTTGTGGAGGTCAGCGCAAACCCCATGAGTAGGAGGGATAGCGACCAAAACGGCTTACGGGCGGTCCTGGGGACAGCACTGAGGGGGTAATCTTCGGTGGCGTCTTGCTCGACGATTCGCGGTTCGGTAGACAGTGACATTGATTTTGTCGGCCCTCCCTAAGCGGTATGGATATAGGTTTAGTCCACCCATTTGTAAGGCTTTTCACGGAGGGGGATAGTATCTTAAATTACGGTGATACAGAAATTAAATTTTCTTCATCTAAAGGTTAAAGCCAGCAGCTAGGGCCTAAAGTCAGGCGATGCAAAGAGTATCTTGCCTTGATTTACGGTGGCAAGAACATCGTCAGGGGTCACTCGAGTGATGACGGAGGCAACAATGTGGCGACTGGCTCGCAGATGGGGCTGATTAAAGTTGAGCACAACAAAATCAGCGGGTAGCCCCGGTTCGAGATAACCAAAGGTATCTGCGTCAATTACCCCGCGAATGTTGCTGGTAACCATTTTCAAAATTTCGGCAGGGGCGGGGTCAATGGCATTGCCAAACTGGCTTTTGGCGACTTTGTAGGTGAAGTCAAGCTCTGCTAGTAGATTAGGGCTATTGAGCAAGCCATTGTCAGTGCCGAGTAGTAGATTGGCCTCGCTATTCATCAGCTGGGCGATGGGGGCAAAGGGCAATCCTAGATTGCTATTGGCCCTGGGATTTAGGACAACGTTGACGCGATGGGATGATAGCAGTTCAATCTCAGCGGCATTCGCTACGGTGGCGTGGATCACTAAGTCGGGCTTATACAGATCCAACGCCCGCTCCAGGTCGCCGCGTCCAGTCATTTGTAAGCTTTCCTCCCGATAGCCTTCATTTTCTAAACAATGGAT
>JBCCRZ010000752.1:0-2943 GCA_039200855.1 Cyanobacteria bacterium P01_D01_bin.44
ACAGAGCAGGGGTTTGGGTCTGTGCGATCGCAAATAACCCCATCGGAGATGGGCTACTCAATGCCTGCCAGGTTTCATGCCCCAAGTGGAGTTGAGCGGCGGTCACCGGTTGTCGCTGAGACCAAAGTTGTCGCAGCTGATTGGGCGAGCATTGTCCCAAGCCAACAAATCGATCAATACCGTCTATCCGGTCGGTGCAGATTAAGGAGAGGGTTTGAGAACTGAGCCGATTGGCCTGAAAAAAACGATGGAGCACATAAACCAGGCTGAGCTGATCGTAGGCATCATGCTCAAACCAGAGGGCAATCCGCTCGTAGGTATGGCTGATGGCGAGCTGGTGATATTCGTGCTCGAGGCGCTTGCGGGCATCTTTGAGGGCTAGCCCATAGGCCTGGGCAATAAACCGGGCACGCTGCTCTATAAACTGAGTAAAGTCAGCAGTGGCAGGCACTGGCCCCTGGCAGTAGGGATCGGCGAATTCTAAAAACTCTCCGTTCAAGCCAGCAGCTGTCAGTGTTTCGCGAATATCAGAGCCGCAGCGGATATGCAGGGTTTTGAAATCGTTATCCAGCGGGCCAAAGTCTGGGACAGCCATGGCAATGTTTCTAAGATGAGCAAAGATCAGCCCCTTCCGAATCTACTACACTTTCTGGGGGGGTGCCGTATTTTAGATAATCTTGGATATATAGACAGCCATATTTCAACAGCTCGTCAATGTCTTCAAAAATATCTGAATTCCACAGGGTGACTGTCTTATCTTCGCTGGCTGACACCAGGGCGTAGTTTTGTGGAGTAAACATCACCTTCCAAACCGCTTCGCTGTGTCCCTTTAGGCTAATCAGCAGCGCTCCCTCCAGCGTCCACAGTCGGATCTGACCATCGCCGCTGGCTGAGGCCAAGATCGGTTTCGTCGGATGAAATGCAACGCTCCGCACCTCCTTGAGATGCCCCCGCAGCGTGGTGAGATGATTGCCGTCGGCATCCCAAAGCTCGACCGTGCGATCAAAGCCGCCCGCCGCAATCAGCTGATTGTCAGGGCTGATGGCCACATCCATAAAGCCCAAATCTGCCCCAGGGGCCGTGAGGGTCTGTAAATGCTTACCCTGAGACTCGCCAAGACGCACGGTGCTGTCTAAACCCGCCGACGCCAGCAGTGTGCCATCCCGACTAAAGGCCACGGCCCTGACCGCTTGGGAATGGGCCACAAACGATTGGAGCATCTGACCCTGGCGATTCCAAATCTTGACAGAATGATCGGCGCTGGCGGTAGCAATAGACTGGCCATCGGGGCTAATATCTACATCCCAAACCGTGTCTGTGTGTCCTGAGAAGGTGGTGAGCAGGGTGCCATCTAGCTGCCAGAGTCGGGCTTTTTGATCCCAGCTGGCCGAGGCCACGGTTTGACCGTCTGGGCCAAAGTCGATCGCTAACACCGAATTGGGATGGGCCATATCAGCCAGCCAATCGCCTCGACGATTCCAGAGTTTTAGGGTGTTATCGTCTCCCCCTGACGCGAGGATGCTGCCGCTCGGGCTCACCGCCAAACCCACCACGTCCGCCTGGTGACCCAGCAGGGATTTAGAGACAAACTGGTTGAGGGCCCAGACGCGAATGGTTTCATCCTGGGAGGCTGAGATCAGCTGCTGACCATCGGGGCTAAAGGCCAAGCTTTGGACGCGATCGCGATGGCCTTCAAACGTTTTGAGCCAGACACCCTCGTGATTCCAAAGGGTAATGATGCGGTCCCACGAAGCGATCGCAATTTGTTCACCATCGGGACTAAAGGCCACAGAGGTTACCCCCAGCTGATGTCTCCGGAGTGTTTTTTGTAGCGTGCCGTCCACACTCCACACTTTAGCGGTGCCATCGTAACTTGCGGAGACCAGGGTTTGACCATTCGGGCTAAAGGCCACCGCTGACGCCTCTGCCTGGTGCCCCTTCAGCGTGCGCACTAGAGTGCCGTCCGCTTTCCAGAGTTTGACAGTATTATCTTCACTCGCCGAAGCAATCAGCTGACCATCTGGACTAAAGGCCACATCTAGCACCGTCTCTGTATGGCCCGACAGGGTCTTGAGCTGCTCCCCCACTAAGCTCCATAGACGGACGGTTTTATCTGCACTCCCTGAGGCAATCAGGCGACCGTCCGGGCTAAAGGTCACGGCAAACACGCCCTTGCTGTGACCCCGCAAGGTGCGTATCGCTTTCCCAGAGCGGTCCCACAGCTGGATGCTGAGATCGTCACTCCCCGACGCCATCAGCTGATTATCAGGACTCACCGCCACGGCCCATACCCGAGCCGAATGCCCCTTTAAAACAGCTTGCTCCTGACCTTGACGGCTCCACAGGCGTAGACTATTGTCAGCCCCACCGGAGACAATTTGCTCACCATCTGGGCTGATGGCCACCGCCCAAGCACCGCCTTTGTGAGCGATCAGACGATTAATTTCATTGATGCCAAAGACCGCCTGTTGCAAGGTGGTGTTGACTTGCGATCGCAACCCCTGACTGGGAAGGCGATGAATTTGTAACAACTGCCCCGCTCGAATTGCCTGCACCAGGCTATCTAGGCGATTTTCAGAGGCAAACAAAGCATCGGCGGAGCTGGCAATGGCCGCAATCTCCTCAGCCTGGATTTTGCGCCCCTGGATTTGGGTATAGAGCCCCAGGGTAACGGCGGTCACCAGCGCCATACAGAGAAAGCCGATCACCATCGATAAACGCCGGGTATAGCGCTGCTGCTGTTTGAGCCGCTTTTCAACCGCGCGGGCCCAAGATGCCTTGAAAGCACCCTGTAGAAGTTCCTGCTCTTGTTTCTGGCTGGCCGCTAAAAACTGATAGTCATGGTCACTGAGCCCCTTGCCCTGACTCCAGGCCTGGGCATCTTTGAGGGCTTTGCCCCGCAGCAATCGCGACTCATCGGTTTGCTCAGACCGCAGCCAGTCT
>JBCCRZ010000753.1:0-2940 GCA_039200855.1 Cyanobacteria bacterium P01_D01_bin.44
CTCTCCATCCCCACCTGGATTGTCCACGTCTCTAGCGTCGTCGAGTGGATCGCGGCGATTTGGTTTATTTGGCAATACGCCGAGCTCAGCCAACAACTGGCCTGGCGAACCCTATCGTTTGGCATGCTCCCTGCCTTGATTAGCGCCATGTGCGCCTGCACCTGGCACTTTTTTGACAATGCCCCCACTTTGAGCTGGCTGGTCACCCTACAAGCGGCCATGACCGTAGTGGGCAACTGCACCGTGTGCGCCGCCGCCTGGTGGATCTGGCAGCGGAGTAACCACGAACCTTTGGAAGCAGGGAAAGCAGGGGAAGCAGGGGGAGAATTATAAAGTCCTAGTATTTTGAGTTTTGAATGAAGGCTAATCAACATAAACTCAAAACTCAAAATTTTATTACCCTCCACTCTCAACCCTCTACTCTCTACCTCAATGTCCAAAGAGACCCTCTTTGCCCTCTCCCTCTTCCCCTACCTTGGCTTTCTCTGGTTTCTCACCCGGTCGGGCCAAACGCCTCGGCTAGCGCTGATTGGCTTTTACGTATTGCTGATTTTTGTGGCGGTCACGATCCCAGCGGGGATTTATGCAAAACAGGCCTACGGCATGGAGTTGGCCGATGTTGACTGGCTCCACGGCGGTGCAGAATTTTTCTTGACGTTATCGAATATTTTGGTGGTGCTAGGGTTTCGGCAGGCGGTGCAGCGGCTAAAGCAGCAGGCGTCTGAGCGTCAGTAGATAGCCTTATGATTTCCTACGAGACCTGGCTTAACCGCATCTTTGGTGGTTCGGTCAATTCTCTTTGGGATCCGTCGATTGGTGCAAAATCAGCCGATTGCCGTCGGGGTCATAGGCATAAATCTCCTGGCCATGGGAGGCTTGGGTAATCGCCCCTGGGGGTGGATAGCCGAGCTGGGTGAGGGCTGAGATCGCCCCCTCCAAATCCGTCACCTCTAGGCACAAACTCATCCCCCCGCCAGCACCAGCAAATTCATCCCGATGGTCTGGCTTGGGCTTAAAAATCCCCAGGTGCAGTCCGGGTAGTTGAAATTCAGCATAGCTATCGGGCAATAGCGGTGCAGGGGATTGCGCCAACAATGCTTGATAAAATTGTACTAATTCGTCGAACTGTTCACCGGCGAGGGTGACGAAAGCATGGGTAGGAACGATGGGCATTTTCCAAAACTCAAATCTCTCTAACGACCCACTTATCTTGCTCTAAGATGGCTATATAAAACTGCTATTAAGGGCCCTGCCGCTATCTTGAGGATTGCGCTAGCCTGAAGTCAAATCTAGCCAGCTGGTAGAACTTATGGTTGCAACCACGTCATCCCAAACGATTGCTGAGTGGCTCGGCAAAGAGGCCGATGCGCTACTGAGCTACAAAGCAAAGATTTCTAAAAGTCAGATTCACTTGCCAGGCACTGACTGGGTGGATCGGATTTTTGCCCAAACTGACCGCAGTCCGCAGGTGCTGCGCAGCTTGCAACAACTTTATAGCACTGGGCGTCTGGCAAATACGGGCTATCTGTCAATTTTGCCCGTTGACCAGGGGATTGAGCACTCGGCAGCGGCATCTTTTGCGCCCAACCCGATTTACTTTGACCCTGAGAATATTGTGAATCTTGCGATCGCAGGGGGCTGCAATGCCGTCGCCACCACCCTGGGCGTGCTGGGGATGATGTCGCGCAAGTTTGCCCATAAGATTCCTTTCATTGTGAAGCTCAACCATAATGAACTGTTGACCTATCCCAACCAGTTTGACCAGATTATGTTTGGCTCGGTCGAGCAAGCATGGAATCTGGGGGCAGTTGCGGTCGGGGCCACCATCTATTTTGGCTCCCCTGAATCAACGCGACAGATTCAAGAAGTCAGCCAGGCCTTTGCCCGTGCCCATGAGTTGGGGATGGCGACGATCCTCTGGTGCTACGTGCGCAACAGCGCCTTTAAGCAAGATCGCGATTATCATGTCTCGGCGGACCTCACTGGGCAGGCTAACCACCTGGGGGTAACGATTGAGGCCGATATCATTAAGCAAAAGCTGCCCCTCAACAATGGCGGGTATCAGGCCGTGGCCAAGGCAACCGGCAGCAAGTACGGCAAGACCAGCGATCTGGTGTATTCAGAGCTGACCACCGAGCACCCCATCGATCTCACCCGATATCAGGTGCTCAACTGCTATGCCGGACGAGCCGGGTTGATCAACTCCGGTGGAGCCTCCGGGGAAAATGACTTTGCCGAGGCGGTACGCACCGCTGTGATTAACAAGCGAGCCGGGGGCTGCGGGCTCATTTCGGGCCGCAAGACGTTCCAGCGAGATTTTAAGGAAGGGGTGAAACTATTTCACCTGATCCAGGATGTGTATTTGTCAGATGAGGTGACAATTGCGTAAGGGAGTTACCCAACCTCAGGGTCGGGGTGAAGCATTTCGGCAACAAGCTCTAGGTATAACCAAAAGCTCCAGGCGAAATGCTTCGCCCCTATGGAGAATTTCTACATCGCACAGATTATTTGACGCGCGAATTTCGAGAGGCCTTCAAAGCCAGTGTCGCAAACCGCTGGAGCTTAGCCAGATAGGCTGGATCTTTGAACTCAGCGCCTATGTTGTGGTGGGTCTTTGCGTCCACTAAGATCAGCTCCTTGGGGCGGCTGCGGGCGGCTTTATACAGCCGTTCACCCATCTCATACGGAATCAAGGGATCGCCGGTGGTGTGGGTAATCAAAAGCGGGACCTCTAGATCTCGCATCTTTTGGAGGGACTCAAATCGCTGGTTTAGAATCCACCGCACCGGAAACCATTGAGCGTAGTGGGAACGGGTCACCATCTCTGACATGGTAGTGAATGAATTTTGGACGATCAGTCCTGCCAGGTTGGGGTGTTTGCTAGCGAGATCGATCGCGATCGCACCCCCTAAAGAATGTCCATACACAAAAATCTCATCC
>JBCCRZ010000754.1:0-2938 GCA_039200855.1 Cyanobacteria bacterium P01_D01_bin.44
ATAATGCAATAGAGAATTTAGGGGAACTCTAATTTTCAAAGGGGTGGCATACCTACCGGCTATTGCCCTGCATCCTGTGTTAAAACTACTGATATACGTGCTATTCAAGGAAAAACCATGGGGTTATTTGATCGTGTCAGCCGACTCGTTAGAGCCAATCTCAATGCTGCTGTCAGCTCCGCCGAAGATCCTGAGAAGATCTTGGACCAAGCCATTATCGACATGCAGGAAGACCTGGTGCAGATGCGCCAGGCTGTAGCTGGCGCGATCGCAAGTAAAAAGCGAGTCGAGCAGCAATACGAAAAGAACAGCTCAGAAGCCAATACCTGGACCCAGCGAGCCCAGCTGGCGCTACAAAAAGGGGATGAAAATCTGGCCCGTGAGGCGCTCTCTCGCAAAAAGGGCCTGACGGAAACGGCAAACGCCCTCAAAGCTCAGCTTGATCAGCAAAATGCGTCGGTAGATCAGCTTAAGCGCAACCTGATTGCCCTGGAGAGCAAAATTTCTGAAGCCAAAACTAAGAAAGATATGCTCAAGGCACGGGCCAGCGCGGCTAAAGCCAATGAAAAGCTCCAGAAAACCATTGGCAACATGGGCACCAGCAGTGCCATGGGTGCCTTTGAGCGCATGGAAGACAAGGTAATGCAGATGGAAGCCACCTCCCAGGCGGCCTACGAGCTGGCGGGGGCTGATCTGGAGAGCCAGTTTGCCGCCCTCGAATCGGGCAGCGATGTTGATGCTGAGCTAGCGGCAATGAAAGCCCAGTTGAGCGGCGGCTCTGTTGGTCAGGAGGCACTGCCCGCTGCCGATGAGCCGGTGGTTGATGCGCCCGCGGATGCAGCGGTGGATTCTGAGTTGGAAGCGCTTAAGCAAGAGTTGGATAATCTGTAGATGGTTTGAGAAACATAGAAACCGGGTTTCTGTCGCGGGAATTTAGCCAGTGCAGCTAGACTGGAAGAAGAATCGAGCTTCTGGTGAATCATGCAGCTGGCCCAACGTTTAGCCCCTTTGCAGCAAAATGTCTTTGCCGATATGGATCAGGCCAAGGCAGGCGCGATCGCATCCGGCAAATCTATCATTGACCTATCCCTGGGCTCCTCTGATCTGCCCGCTCCGGCCCATGTGTTAGAGGCCATTGCCACGGCGTTGCAAGACTCGGCTACCCACGGCTATGCTCTGTTCCACAGTACCCAGCCCTTCCGCCGGGCAGTGGCCCAATGGTATGAGCGCAAATGGGGGGTGGCGGTCGACCCCGAAACAGAAGTACTACCGCTAATTGGCTCCCAGGAAGGGACGGCGCATCTGCCCCTGGCAATTTTGAATCCCGGTGCGTTTGCGCTGCTCACCGATCCGGGCTATCCATCCCATAGGGGCGGTGTGTGTCTGGCTGGGGGCCAAATCTATGCCATGCCGCTACTGGCGGAAAATCAGTTTTTACCCATCTTTGCCGACATTCCCCAGCCGGTGCTTGAGCAGGCGCGGATGATGGTGTTGAGCTATCCCCACAACCCCACCGCCGCCACTGCCCCCCTGTCCTTTTTTAAGGAAGCGGTGGCCTTTTGTCAGGCCCATGACCTGGTCCTGGTCCACGACTTTCCCTACGGCGATTTGGTATTTGAGGGGAATCTGGCCTCGTCGGTGCTCCAGGCCGATCCGCAAAAGTCAGTATCCATTGAGTTTTTCTCGTTTTCCAAGTCCTACAATATGGGCGGCTTTCGGGTCGGGTTTGCGATTGGTAACCGGGAGTTGATTAAGGGGTTGCGCCAGGTTAAAGCGACTGTAGACTTTAACCAATATCGCGGTATTTTGAGAGGTGCGATCGCAGCCCTCAACGGCCCCCAAGACTGCGTTGACCAGATGGTCAACAGCTTTCGTGAGCGGCGAGATGCAATGGTGGTAGCCTTAAACAACATCGGTTGGCAGGTTAATCAACCCGCAGCCACAATGTACATTTGGGCTAAACTGCCCGAACCCTGGACCCAAGACTCCATTGGATTTTGTACCCAGCTAGTGGCCCAGACAGGGGTAGCTTTGTCCCCCGGTCGCGGCTTTGGAAAGTCTGGCGAGGGCTATGTGCGCTTTGCCCTGGTCCACCCGCCCCACATCCTGGAATCTGCAGTTGCCAAAATCGCCACTTTCATAGATAACTCAGACTATAGATAACTTAGACTGAGTAGTTCCCCTGCGCTGCCACAGCGTAAGCATTATCATGGCCCCTGAGGAGCAAACCGGCAGCCGCATACTTTTAATTGAAGACGACTATGGCAACCGTGTCCTCTTTACCGACTTCCTGCGGTATTGCGGGTATACGGTGTTGGCCTTAGAAGATGGCCATAATGTCGTAGATATTGTCGGTTCGTTTGGCCCCCAGGTGATTTTGCTAGATATTAAGCTACCTACCATGAGCGGTCTCTCGGTGATTGATATGTTAAAACAACACCCAGAGTTTGGAGAGATTCCAATTTTGGTGATTAGCGGCTATGCATTTAGCACCGATCGACACAAGGCAATGCAGTTAGGGGCTTCTGGTTATCTGGTTAAACCGATCCAGCCAGAAGCTTTGCAGGCGGCTATTGAAGCGGTATTGAGCTAATTTTTTTGTGGGTTCGACTATTCAGTTTGACTATCGGGTGAACGGCGCTGTTCCGCCAGAAACTGTTCGGTCGTCTCATTTAAAAGCTGAAGGGCATTACTGACCCCCGTCACTGTGTCTTGCATTTGGGCAGACAGCAAAGCAATGTATTGTAGTTGATCCCGCATCTCCCGCATAGATTCGCGATAACGCAGTTCAAATTCGTCGATAGTCATAGGACGATAACAGGTGTGATTTTTTCTTTCTCACTGTCTCCTATCCTTGATGAAATTTAAAGAGTTGATCGGAGAAATACGCAGAAAATTGATGTATCTCTAGACACTTTGAAGTTTAGATTTCTATGTA
>JBCCRZ010000755.1:0-2920 GCA_039200855.1 Cyanobacteria bacterium P01_D01_bin.44
CAGCAGAGCCGATGACGACCCAGATTTTTCTCGAACTCATGGACTGTGATGCCGTGGGCAACCTCAAGCGGCTGACCCAGTCTAACCCTGATGCGGCTGATCTCACCCACTGGGCTCCTGGGATTTTGAAAGTCGAGATTTACTTACCGCGTTTGAAAAAGGTCATCGATATTTTGCAAACCCACTTACAAGCCCCCGTCATTTTCTACGTAGACGTGCAAGGCGTGCAAAAACCAGTGGAGGTCGATCTACAACCAGATTCTGAGGCAGTGGCAGCTGCCTTGCTCAGCGCTGTTGGTGATTTGCTGGGAATAGAATTAGGGACTCAGGAATAAAGGCGGCGATAGAAATTCTGATAACTCTAGCCAATCACCAATTACCCACGGATTAGGAAAGGGGTACCGTTACGCTATCAGCCTGAAACCACCGGAGGACGGTACCCCAAGACTGTATAAAACTTGGTGGGCGGTTTTGCTAGCGTGAAGAGACATCGTATCGAGACAGCTCCTTGGAGCGTCTACATCTTTTGGGGTGTCTGTACCTTTAGAATGCAGCCTTTTCCAAAGGGAGATCTGATGCTTTCCTGAGTATTCCTTAAAGGCTGAGTGAGAAATCTGAGGTTCTGGCTACAGGCTATCCACTAGCGGCATAGTGTCACAACTCACCTCAACATGACTGTGATGTTTGCCAAGACTGTCGTACAAGACTCTATTTGCTGTTCTAAGCCATGAAGGGGAAAAAGTGGGGAGAGGGGCGTTTATCTCTACCCACGTAGCATTTTAAGCTCCATAAAATAGAGATAGGGAATCGGGGGCGTTGAATATGTTGTTGAAATCACATCTTGTTTATTCAGCAGCAGCGGTTCGGCGTATTTTAGGGTTGCCACACCACTGGCCAGTTAAAGTCGAAGCGTTTGCCGATGCGGTGTGGGTCTGGATTAAAGGGCGGCGACCGACATTTTGGCCCAAGCAAGCCTTTAAGCAGCATTTTTGTCACTGGCGGCAGCGACGGGCGCAGGCAGTTGAAATTACGGAAATTCGGCCCAGTCACTTCGCTGCTCGCAGTGTGGGTCAAACGACAGGGAGTCGAGAGTCTATTTACTTTTTAGATGCCAGGGCAGAGGGTATTTTTTGTACTTGCGAAGATTTTCATCGACAGCTATCCGCCTGGAATCGCGGCTGTTGTAAACATTGTTATGCCGTCTTAGCTCACCTGGGGTTTAATTCGTTAGGAGAATATTTAGCCCTGCAAGATCAGGATGGGTGGGTAGCTTGATTGCAACCCGGTCGTCGTGGCATGTGCCCTTCTTCATATTCAGCTAGAGGGGTGCCCTGCAAGCTACTTTAGATAAAGAAGTCTTTAGCTCAGGGAGTTGGGCAACGTGTTAGAGCTGACCTTTACGCTGGTTGTGTTTGCAGGTTGGGTCATTTCGGTTTGCTTGCATGAGTTTGGTCACGCAGTCGTTGCCTATTTTGGAGGCGACACCTCCGTCAAAGACAAAGGCTATCTCACCCTCAACCCGTTGAAATATACCAACCCAGGGTTGAGTTTTATGATGCCGCTGCTGTTTTTGCTATTAGGGGGTATCCCGCTGCCAGGGGCAGCCGTCTATATCAATCAGGGGCGGCTCAAAAATCGATTGTGGAAAAGTGCTGTATCCGCAGCAGGGCCGCTGGCGAGCTTTTTGTGTGCGGTGTTGATTGCAGTTGGGCTATCGGTGGCCCGACCTGGCGTTTACCAGCAGCTTTTTGCGACCGGAGCGGCTAACTCAAATGCTTTAGCCACCGCGTTTTCTCAAATTTGGTTTTTCCAAGCGATGGCGTTTTTACTCACGCTTGAGGTGGCGGCGGTGTTGTTAAACCTGCTGCCGATGCCAGGGTTAGATGGATATGGCATTATCGAGCCGTGGCTACCGCCCAGGCTACGAGTTCGGTTTAATAAACTGCGACGCTATGGGTTTATTGCGCTGTTTGCCGCGTTTTGGCTGATCCCATCCTTCAATGCGGGCTTTTGGGGCGTTGTGGATGCGATCTCACAGTTCCTGGGGGTCTCCCCGGTGTTTGCTGCCTATGGCTTTATGGTCTTTCGCCAAAGCTCTCAGATCATCTTGATTGTGCTAATTGTGGCATTAGTGATTGCCAATCAGCTCCGTAAGCAATCGCCCGCCCCTACCTCAGACAAGCTATCTGATCCAGAGCTACAAAACTTGCTAACTGAGGTGGATGAAACGCTAGCGGTGCTCCCTAAAGATTGGGAAGCTTGGCAGCGGCGAGGAGCAATCTTAGTAGAGTTAGGGCGCTACGATGAGGCGCTCGAAGCGTTGGACCGAGCAATCGCGGCAAATCCTAAGGCGGTCAAAGTGCTTAATTTTAAGGGGTGGTTGCTGGCGTCGCATTTAGAACGGTGTGAAGATGCGATGGCAACCTTAGAAAAATCCCTGGCAATTAAACCAGGGCAGCCTGATGTCTGGCATTTGCAGGGCATCACCCAGGCCCAGCTAGGACAGCCCAAAGCAGCATTGGCCGTCTTTGATCGAGCGATTCAGCTCAATCCTAAGTACGAAGCGGCCTGGTTTAGCAAAAGTGCTACCTTGTTTGCGTTGGCACAATACGCCCAAGCCTTAGAGGCGATTGACCAGGTTCTCAAAATCGCCCCTCGTCGAGCCGATGCCCTCTATAACAAAGCCTGTTGCTACGCCCAACTGGGGAAAATCGATCTGGGCATCACCTGGCTAGAGAAATCACTCACTTTGGATGCCGGGTCATTGAGAGAACAGGCCAAGGACGATGGTGATTTGGGGGCGTTGCGATCGCATCCCTCGTTTAACGCTTTAATAGAGCCAAAATAGCGATTGCTGATTTAGGGGATAATCCGGTCGATAGTCATTGCTATTTGACGGCCTCTCACAGCTAAAGTCATC
>JBCCRZ010000756.1:0-2905 GCA_039200855.1 Cyanobacteria bacterium P01_D01_bin.44
AGCGACCGATGGTCACCGATTGGCGGTGGTCAAAACCGTGGATGACGGCGATGACGGAGCCGATCAGGCGTCGCTCTCAATGGAGGTCACGGTCCCTGGTAAAGCACTTAGGGAGCTAGAGCGCACGATGCAGCTCTATCAGGGAACTGAGCCGATTGCCCTACGGTTTGATCCGACACAAGTGGTTTTTGAACTCGGCGATCAGCGGATTACGACGCGTCTTTTAGAAGGGCAATACCCCAACTATCGACAGCTGATTCCTCAGCAGTTTGAGCGACAGCTTACCCTCGACCGCAAGCATTTTATGGCCGCCCTTGAGCGGATTGCCGTCTTAGCTGACCAACGAAATAATATTGTCAAACTTTCTGTGATTGCCTCAGATCAGAGTATTGCCCTCTCCGTTGAAGCTCAAGAAGTGGGCAGTGGGCGAGAGGTACTCCCGGCCCAAATTACAGGCGAGGATCTTGATATTGCTTTTAATGTGCGCTATCTCCTAGAGGGGCTAAAGGCGCTACCCAGCACCGAGGTGCAGATCCAGTGCAATTCGGCGACAAGCCCGGCGATTTTGACGCCCCTGGGCGGCATGAAAATGACGTATTTAGTGATGCCAGTCCAGATCAGAAGTTAATGCTCTATCTCCGTGTCTCCCGTTCGGCTGAGACGTTCGGCGAGCGCTCAGTCGAGGCGCGCTCACGTCGAAGCCTAGCCCTGCCTCTCTGTATCAAACATATTCGAAGATCTAACGCTGACAGACTACTCCTGGAGATCGAGATCACCCTGTCCTTTGGCATCTGGTTTACAGGATATGCAGTGCGAAGATGTATCCGTTTTATAGCCTCGATCCGTAATGGGTCAACTTTACAGAAGCATCACAGATTTTTGCAGCCTTCATCAATCTAGAAAGATTGATATGTGAGTGATTAAGACAAACAGGGTACTTTAGGTAGGACACTATTGTTCTAACTATCAGATATTTGTTCCCTGCAAGGCGATCGCAACCGGCTCGCAAAGTTGTGATTACTTAGCCTCCCCACTGGAGAATCGCGCCGTTGTGGTTAGCAATGGATAGTGTCAAACACCTGTTTGTTAATACACTTAACTGGGAGAAAGCAATATGAATCTGGCTCTAGCTGTAATTGTGTTTGGCGCAGTATTCTACTTGTTTAGTAAAGAAGTGTTAAATGGCTAAACAGAGACAAAAATCTAACAGCAGGGCAAACGCTAGCCGAGCCTGAAACCTGCCCCAGAAGTTCTTGTTAACCGCTGAAACTACTGTTGATTAGCTGCCTGGGTCCCAAAGAAATCAACGCGGTAGTCAGTAATTTTGATGCCGGTTTGGGCTTCGACCTGCTGAATCAGCTCTGCAGGCAGTTGGATATCGATATCAATAATCTGATTAGTGTCTACACAGTTGACATGGCTGTGGGGAGCGCTGATATGGCCGTAGAGTCGACCATCGGAGCGTTCGACACATTCGATGATGCCTTGCTCAGAGAGGGCCTCCAGGTTTTGATAGACCGAAGTGTGGCCAATGTCACGGCCTTGCTGATTGAGGCGATCGTAGATCTCGCGGGCAGATAAATGCGCTTGGTCACTCCACAGCAGCTCAAGGATGTAGCGACGCTGCCGACTGAGACGCATCCCTAAAACTTGACAGCGCTCAATAGCATCTTCGAGAGATTGAATGGGGGAGAATTGTGTAGAGGTCTTTTGCATAGGGCGTTAAAACCTGAGATGACCAGACATTTAAGCTAAATCATAGTCAGTTCCACTTTAGCTTGAAATTCATAGGAATGTCCATTTTGCGATGTTGTGATGCACCGCTGCCGATGGACGTTTAACTCAGGCAACCGATGGCGGATGTAAGGGATGTTATTTAGAGAGGCCGGTTTGCTCGGAAATTAAGAATCAAGGCCGGTTATGTCAAGGCCGGTTATGTCAAGGTCAATGGGTTCCCCGTTAACGTCTTCAAAGGTCGGAGCCTCTAGGCTCGTGGGATCACCGACCAAATCTGGTTTGAGTATGCGGTGTGGTATCTCTGCGGGCTGTGGGGGTTGCCAGACATGAGTTTGGGGCTTGGCTGATGGGATGGGTTTAGGCCGATCACGCAAAGCAAAACTGAGACCAGAATCCAGGCCAGGGGCTGAGAAGAGGGGTTGCTCAGCCCTGACCCGCGTTGGGGTATCTGGCTCAGCGGACGCAATCGGCTCAGGGGCTGGCTCATCAAAGATCTCCAGGGTGGGTTGGCCGGCTTGATTGGACGGAGTTTCCTCAAAGATCTCCAGGTCAGGTTTGCCTAAATCTAGGGTTTGCTGATCGGGAACTGTAGCGGTTGTGTACCCCTCCAGGGCGCGGTTGATGGCACGCAGGCGGCGGTCTTGATCTCGGGTAATACTCTGGCGAGTGTTGCCCAGACCAGGAGCGTTCCATCGTTGAGTGTCGGGGTCCATGTAGGCGTGGGTGCGGGCCCACAGAATGGCATCGGCTCCATCCAGTCCCTGTTGTCTAGCTTCGGCCAGGCGCTCGATGTAGCCACCGCGCTCGAGGGCAGCTCTGGGAGATTGATTCGCCAGATCCAGACCATTCAGTCTTTCTAGTAAGGACAGTTGGATGCCATTGAGGGTGGCTTTTTGCTCAAGGGTGTTGCCCTGACGCTGCAGTCTGGCGAGTTGCTTGACATCTGCCTCTTCGGGGGAGTTGGCTCCGTGCTGATAAGAAAAGGTGCCTAGATTCCAAACACCGTTGCCGGGGTCCACATGACCGTAGTAAGCCGTGGTGCGATTGCCGTCAGCGGTGCGGGTGCCTTCGGCGCTGCCGACGATGCGGGCCACCAGGGAGTCAGAGCCGCCTTCAAAAATGTGCTGTGGATTGGGGGCCACAATATTGACCGGATGAGCTGTAATAA
>JBCCRZ010000757.1:0-2898 GCA_039200855.1 Cyanobacteria bacterium P01_D01_bin.44
ATTTTGAACATAGCCGTCTTACTGCACAATACTGCACAATTAAATATGCTAAGGTTTTCTCCCTGTCTCCAGTCCATCCAGCTTTGTCGACTCAGCAACGCTAGTATTGTCGGCGATTTGCTCCCTGAGCTAAGGGGTTCGTACTTAAACAATGTTCCCTCATCGAGACTATCTGTCGTAGGAACCCGAGATCTTAAGCTTCTGAAATCCGGTACACTACTAACCGGCATGTCCTCAAAAGCAAGGAAGGGAGAATTTCGACTGCTATTATTGGCTGTAGAAGCAGATACGTTGTTAGATCAATCCATAGCACTATTAAATTCAATCCATCTTGACTTTAGTCTTCGAACTTACGGCCTCATGACTGATGTTCAGACGATTAACTTGTTGGGAGGGCATTCAGAAACAATCCATTTTCAGGTGCCGCAAAATGACTTTTTTCAAGCTTGGCAATATATCTCCAAAGTGTATGATCAATTGGAAGAAATGCCCACAACAGGCCTGATAATTGCCCCCCTAGAGATAATCCAACTTCTCCTGAAGAATGCATAGGCATTGATGATCTTGGTCTCTCTGGTGAGACTGATGTCTTTGATGGAAATAGACACCTACTCTCCTAACTGTTGATAACGACCCAATGCCATCAGGGGGAAGTGCTGGTAGTAGAGATGATAGCGAATGTAGAAATGACCCGGAAATCCGGTTCCAGTAAATTCGGACTCTGACCAGGTGCCGTCTGCTTTCTGGGTATCTAGCAAGTATTTAATACCGGTTTGAATAGCTGTCTTAGCAGTGGAGTCCAGGCAGAAAGCCACATCGAGTAAGCCCAGCAGTGCCCAGGCCGTTTGAGAGGCCGTGCTGGGGCCTTGCCCCTTGAGACTCGGGTCATCATAGCTGCGGCAGGTTTCCCCCCAGCCGCCGTCTGCATTTTGGCAACCCATCAACCAGTTAACCCCCCGTTCAATCTGCGACCGACATCGCTCAGGCGCAGCCACCGCCAGGGCAGACAGGGCCCCGCTGGTGCCGTAGATGTAGTTCACCCCCCAGCGGCCAAACCAGCTACCATCGGGTTCCTGTTCTCGAATTAGATAATCCAGACCACGCGCCACGCGCTGGGGTGTCAGGTCAGCGGCATACCTGCTGGCAAGGGGCAGATCGCGAGACAGACGACCGTGCATCTCCAGCACGCGGGCAGTGATATCAGCGGTACTAGGATCAATCATGGCTTTAAGGTCCCCGTAGGGAACCGCGTTGAGCCAATCTTGGTGGTTGTCAATATCAAAGGCGGCCCAGCCCCCAGTCTGGCACTGCATGTGGGCAATCCACTGGACAGCGCGGACAATGGCAGCGCTTTTTAGAGCCCCATCGGGCAAGGAGATCCCTTGCAGCGCCATGGCGACAACGGCGGTGTCGTCCACATCCGGGTAAAAGCGATTCTCAAATTCAAAGGCCCAGCCGCCAGGTTTGCCCGAGGTATTTTTCACAGCCCAGTCACCATAGTCAAGCACTTGCTTATCTAACAACCACTCTCCGGCCCTCACCAGCGCGGGATGGTCCGGGGCAAGACCCGAATCAGTCAGGGCACGCACAGAGAGTGCCGTATCCCACACGGGCGAGACACAAGCCTGAACCCAGTAGGTGTCTTCGGTTTCGACGGCAAAGTTATCTACCGCCTGGAGGCCTCGCTGTACGACCGGGTCTTTCACGTCGTAGCCCAGGGTGCGAAGCGCCAGCAGAGAATTGAGCATCGCGGGGATGATGCCGCCCCAGTCCCCAGAGGCTTCCTGGCGCTCGATGATCCATTTTTCTGCTTGTTGAAGGCCCGCTTGGCGAAATGGGATAACATTCAGGGCCTCTGCCAGCTTAAAAGCTTTGTCTAGCCAAAGAAAGCAATCGCTCCAGTCGCCCTTCGCTGGCAACTCCCAGCGGACATTGTCAATGCCTTCGGCGTAGAGTTCGTTCAGGTTAAAGGCCGGTCTGACCGGGTAAATGGGTTTTTGGTCAAAGACAACGAGCAGCGGCACGGTGCTGCTCCTGGCCCAGCTCGAGAGTTCGTAGATGCTAAAAGGAAGGGGATGGCCCAACAGCATGACCCAAGCTGGCAGCGATGGCAGGCCGCGCCAGTCGTAGCAGCCTAACAGCGCCAGGTGAAACTTTGTGAAGATTCGGGTTTTGCTAATCCCCCCCCGGCTCAGGATAAAATCTTTGGCCCTGATCAAAGCTGAGTCACTGGCCGAAACCCCCAACAACCGCAGGGCCATATAGGCCTCTACCGTGGTACTCAGGTCGCCGCCGTCGCCGTAGAAAAGCTCCCAACCACCGTGGTCTCGCTGGTGCGATCGCAAGTACCCCTCTGCCTTTGGCAGCGGACGATCGCGATCGGTTTCCCAAATCTTATGCAGCAGGATAATCTCGGCGGTGATGGTGACGTTGGATTCGAGATCTGCCCACCAGTAGCCGTCGGGTTTCTGAATAGAGAGCAGATAGTTTTGAGCGGCTTTGATGCCTTGACCGAGTCCGACGAGCGATTTTGATTTGATAGTTTGCATCCGAGTCTCACACACAAGGGGGGATCGTGTTAAAAGTTACTACATAAAGGCATCTGGGAGGTACCTGGGAGCCATCTTTAGCTATCAGAACCCGCAACTATGAGACGCATCTTGGTAAGCTCTGAGTAAAGGGTTAGAAGCTATCGGATAACCTCTATTTTTGGCTATCTAACAAGTTTTTTATAGCCAAAAATAGATTAGTCTCTATCAGGGAGTTCTCATCTAAGACTGATGTTATATTCACCCAGCAGGTGGATAGTCTAAGGGTACAAATTTTTCATTTAAGGGGTGTATCGATCATGGCTGGAGTTAAGGTGACGCTATTTCGCTGGGCCGGTGCTTGGGGGCC
>JBCCRZ010000758.1:0-2884 GCA_039200855.1 Cyanobacteria bacterium P01_D01_bin.44
ATCGGTGAAGAACCCATCTGCGCCAATTTCAATCAGCTGCTGAAATTCTTGCTCAGCGGTTTGGGGGGTGCCATCTGGATTAAGCGTCAGGAAGCGCTCTTCATCTCGCAGGGTGTAAGGGTGAACCTGCAAATCAGCGGCGTGGGCATCGTCGATGAAGGCGGTGATTTCGCCGGTCAGCTGCGTGGTGATTTCGGCGACGCCGTCGTCGTTGCCATCGACGGGTTCATCCAGGGCATCTCGTAGGAGAATGTTGTTTTTCCAGGGACCTGCGCCTTCTGCATACAGATCGCTGATTGCCTGCAGAAACCCAGGGCTGTCGAGATCGCTATAGACAGTGGTGGCTGACAGCGGCTGCTCAATGGCCGCTAAAAACTCTGGGCTATAAATGGCTTCGAGGTCATTGCTCTGCTCTACATTAAAACGGATATCAAAAGGGGCAGAAAATCCCTCATCGACTGGGGCATCAGGGAGGGTGTTGCCGTAAAGCTGTACCAGGGGCAGATCTCCCAGACCGACTTCATCGAGCTGGCTTTGTAGATCAATTAGATTCTGAAACTCGAAGGATTGGATAAAAATCCGGTTAGGGTCAGTGAAGCCAGTTGCTTGCAAAGTTGCAATCAGCGGTTCTTCTAAAGACAGCCCTTGCTCATCAAAGAAGGTAGGATGCTTGGTCTCAGGATAAATCCCGACCTGGACTCCCGTTTCAGCTTCAACCTGCTGAACCAGCTCAATTACCTGCTCAAAGCTAGGGATCTTAAATAAATCATTGAAGGCCTGATCGCGGAAGTCACGGGATTGACGGGCACGAACACTTTCTTGCAGTTCTGCGAACGTGAAGTCTTCTGCAAACCACCCCCCTGTTAAAACCCCATCCAGGCTCTTGACAGTTAACCGATCAGCAAACTGAGGCAGGTCAGCAACGTTTGTAGTCAGGGTGCTGTTTTGCTGAACAATAGGCGCTCCATTCTCATCCCGCAAAATTTCTCCATTCTCATCCAGCTCAACCTGAGCTAGCGTCGGTTCGTGGCGGGCAATCAGAACGCCATCACGAGTAATCGCCAGATCAGGCTCGATGAAGTCGGCACCGGCTGAGATCGCAGCCCGATAGGCCTCCAGCGTATGCTCCGGAAAGTCACCACTGGCCCCCCGGTGGCCGATTACCAAAGGGTCTTGACCGTTTAGAGTATTTAACTCCACCGGATTTGGCGTCGCAATCGGGGCTTCTAGCAGTTCGCCGTCGCTGTTGAAATGTAAAAGAAAGGGGCCAAACTCTTCCCCGACCCAGATATCGCCCTTGCCATCAATGACGAATGATTCGATATCAAAGTCGGCACCGGTTAGCAGTCGGTCGTCAGTATCCCCATTTTGAATCTCAAAAGGAATCAGACCGTTCGGGTCGCTAAGTTGCACAAACCCTTGAATGTCAACACTGCCGTCACTCCCTTGACCACTGAAGCTGGGGGCAGCCTGGTAAAGTCGTAGCAGGTAGTCAGTGCTATTGGCCTCGCCCCCAAACCCATTGTCGGAGAGAAACCAAAACGTACTGCCGTCGCTGTCGGGGGCAAATTGCACCCCGCTAAACCCCTGCACAGGCTGGCCATCAAAAGGCCCGGTGCGACCATTGGCAGAGATTGGCTGGATACGATTGACGGCATCAATCTGACCGTTGTCTGCACCAGACTTAGGACCTTCTGCGAAGGTATCGGCGGGTAGAGAAGCGAACCCTTTTAAGGTAACCATTTACACCTCTAAATTATTTTTTACGCAGTGTTGGATACTCAACTAAAATCTGTGAGAGCCCTAAACCAGCGGAAGGTTGAATTCTAGATTCTGAGCCCTGACGTCTTCTCCAGGCATAGATCCCCAGTCTGAATGAGTATCCCCAGGCACTATTTCAGAGCTAGGTTAAAGAGAGATTTTTAAATGATTAAATCAGCACCGCTAAGATCCTAATAAAATGCTTTGTTACAAAGGGTGTATGGGGGATGCCATCAATCTAAGTGATATACTCAAGCATTCTGACCATAGAGTTTTAAGCCCATGACCTCACAGCCAGAGAAGAGTGTTCTGGAACCGGGCGATCGCATTCCTGATTTCATTCGCAGTGACCACACGGGTCAGCCCCAGGCCCTTTACGAATATCCTAAAGGTCGGGTAGCGGTACTCTTGGTGTTTACTCAGGTGCCCAAGCCGCCTCACAAGCTGCTGCGGCGCATCTCCGAGCAATTTACTAGCAGTCCAAACCTCTGTGTCGTGGCGATGATTCCCCAGTCCTTTGCGGATAATGCGGCTCTCAAAGCAGCGCTTGATCTACCGTTCCCGATCTGGTCCGATAATGGCACTGTGGTTGACATCCTGTGCAAAGGGGCAAGAAAAAGTCTTTTTCGAATGCTGGTTCTGGACCCAAACCTGCGTATTCGGGCAGTGTTTAGCGAGCAGAAAGGAAAGTTTGACCTGGATAAATTATGTCGGGATTTGGAGGATGCGATCGCACCTCTCCAACCCTCTGAACCTCCCCAACAAATCCACAGGGCGGCCCCAGTGCTCCTGGTGGAAGATATCTTAACTCCTCAACTTTGTCGAAAGCTCATCCAAACCCACGACCGCGGCAAAACCTTCGCTTCGGGCATGGCGCGAGTGGTTGAGGGTCAAACGGTGATGCAGCAAGAAGCCCATCTCAAAAAACGGATCGACCACATTGTCAAAGCTCCCGACCTAACCGAAACCCTGACAAACCTGCTCTCTCGGCGACTGCTGCCTGAAATGAAAAAAGCCTTTCACTTTCAGCCACGCGGCTTGGAAAACTTTAAGATCGTCCGCTACGACAGCAGCAGCCAGGGGTTCTTTAGCCTCCACCGCGATAACAATTCTAAAGATACCG
>JBCCRZ010000759.1:0-2883 GCA_039200855.1 Cyanobacteria bacterium P01_D01_bin.44
AAAACCTCTGTCTTTCTAAAAGATATGAATGATTTTGCAGCAATGAATGCGGTCTATGCCGAACACTTTGGCGATGAGAAGGCTCCCGCCCGCGCCTGTGTTGAGGTGGCCCGGTTGCCGAAGGACGTACTGGTTGAGATTGAATGTATTGCGGTGATGTAGATGATGCTTAAGATCCCAGTTTTTTCAAGAACCCCGGGAGCTTAAGCTTGGCTGCCGCATTACCCAATTAGGGAGTTGACGCTTTTGGATAAGATTGCTACGGTCAAATAAAGAAACTAATGTCTTAGTTCATGCAGCATTCCACGCGCAAATTTTATTTTTGGTTTAGCTCGGTTCACCAGAGGTGAGTCCCGCTAACTCGTGGGCTTCTGGTGAACCGCAGAGTAAACGCTCTGCGGTTTTTTCGTTTTCAGGTTCTAGGTTCTAGGTTTTAGGTCTAGTATCTCGCCGCCCACCACCCAGTACAGGCGTTGCATGCAACGCCTCTAACACCCACCACCCACCACCCTCTACCCGCCATGCACAGCTCGACTCCCGTTTTCTACTTCTACTGGTTTACCCCGACTGGCTCTGGGTGATCGTTTGCGGTGCAACGATTCAAAGCCCGGAGCTATTAGCTCCGGGCTTTTTTGTTGATGCCGATTTTAAATGCCTCCGATTGGGCCGACTTTTTTATTCACGATTTACAAGTCTTATTCACGATCTACAAGGATTTCAAACCATGCAAGACGCCAAATTGACGATTAAAGTCCACGCCGACCACAGCACTGAGATTGCCATTACTGAAACCGTGAGCGTGGGGGGCAAATCGCTGTTCATTGTGGGGGGTCCCTGCTCGGTCGAGGGCAGGGCTCAAATGGATAGTATCGCTCAAGCTTTACTCGATACCCCCGTGCAGGGGATTCGGGGTGGAGTTTACAAACCGCGAACATCTCCTTACAAGTTCCAGGGTTTAGGAGACAGGGGTTTGGAGATTTTGGCGGATGTACGCAGGCGCTATGGTATGCCAGTGGTGAGCGAGGTGATGGCGATTCACCAAATTGAGACCCTGGTGGAGTCTGTGGATGTGTTGCAAGTCGGCAGTCGCAATATGCAAAATTTCGACCTCCTCAAAGCGCTGGGAAAGGTGCAAAAACCGATTTTGCTCAAGCGAGGTTTAGCCGCCACCCTTGAGGAATTTGTGATGGCGGCGGAGTACGTGACCAGCCACGGCAACCCTAATGTCATTCTTTGCGAGCGGGGGATTCGCAGCTTTGATAGCTACACCCGCAACGTGCTCGATGTGGGGGCAGTGGTGGCGCTTAAGCAGATTACCCACCTGCCGGTGATGGTGGACCCGAGCCACGCGGCAGGGCGGCGCGATCTGGTGCCAGGCTTGGCGAAAGCTGCGATCGCAGCCGGTGCAGACGGTCTGATCATCGAATGCCACCCCGTCCCAGATGAGTCCGTTTCCGACGCCGCCCAGGCTCTCTCGTTAGAAACCATGGTGGATTTGGTGGATGCCCTCCGACCCATTGCCGCTGCCGTCGGTCGCAAGATGCCCCTAGTGGAAAAATCGATGACCCCCTATCAGCTTTGTGCTTAGTCGGAGGGCTATGGATGCGGCACAATGAAAGTCTGACTGAACGACCAGACCCAGAAGGGGCGAAGGGGGCAGGGGGCAGGGGGCAGGGGGGGATTTTGGATTTTGGATTTTGGATTTTGGGAAGGTGACTGGTGACTGGTAATTGGTGATTGAGAGTTGGCTGATCGCAATCATTCTCGCCTTAGGCAGGCACAAGGCCAGCCCTTACCGTCCCCGCGTCCCCGTGTCCCCGCGTCTTCCCCTACTCCCCTTCGCCTTTCACCTTTCGCCTTTCACCCACCCATTCAGGGAACCCCATGTCTACCAACCCTTCTCGCTCTGCCCGTCATCCCTTACAACAGCTGCTGTACTATAGTCGCCGCTATCGTCGTCAGCTGCGATTGGCCAGTGCCTGCTCGGTACTCAACAAAATCTTTGATTTGGCGCCACCCGCCTTGATTGGTTTAGCCGTGGATGTGGCTGTCAAGCAGCAAGATTCGCTGATCGCCAGCTGGGGGGTAGAGGGCATCCGCGCCCAGTTTGTGGTGCTGTCGCTGCTAACGTTTATCGTGTGGGCGCTGGAGTCGATCTTTGAATATGCCTACGAGTGGCTCTGGCGCAATTTGGCCCAGTCCATTCAACATGATCTGCGCTTAGATGCCTATGGGCATTTGCAGGGTCTGGAGATGGCCTACTTTGAGGATCGCAGCTCCGGGGGGCTGATGTCGGTGCTCAATGATGATATCAATCAGCTGGAGCGGTTTCTCGATCGCGGGGCGAATGAAGTGTTGCAGGTGATCACCACGGTGATCATCATTGGGGCGGCGTTTTTTGTCATGGCTCCGGCAGTGGCCTGGATGGCGATGCTGCCGATGCCGTTTATTGTCTGGGGTGCGATCGCATTCCAAAAATACCTGGCCCCACGCTATGTCGCCGTCCGTGAGCGGGTGAGTTTGCTCAACGGTCGGCTGTCTAACAACATTACCGGCATGGCGACAATCAAAAGTTTTACTGCTGAGGGCTATGAGCTAGAGCGTATCCAGCAAGATAGCGAGGCTTACCGCCAGAGTAACCGCAAGGCCATCGCCCTGAGCGCGGCCTTTATTCCGCTAATTCGGATTCTGATTTTGGTGGGCTTTACCGCCACCCTACTCTACGGCGGTCTGCAAACGGTAGAAGGGAATCTGGCGGTGGGCACCTATAGTGTGCTGGTGTTTCTCACCCAGCGGCTGCTGTGGCCCCTGACCCGATTGGGCGAAACCCTGGATCAGTATCAAAGGGCGATGGCCTCCACCCAGCGGGTGATGAACCTGCTG